>JBKPDN010000050.1:0-6158 GCA_046727875.1 Actinomycetota bacterium
GGCTCGGGCCGATCACGACGCCGACGCTGTACGTGTGGAGCACCTACGATCCCGCGCTCGGCCGGGAAGCCGCCGAGGGGACCGCCGCGCACGTCGAGGGCCCGTATCGGTTCGAGGTCCTCGACGAGGTGAGCCACTGGATCGCGGAAGAGGCGCCGGACGCGCTCAACGCGATGCTTCTCGACCACTTCGCGGGCGCGGCTGCCCCGTCCTGAGCGCGTTTTCCCTGGTGAGGGGCCTGGCGAGGCACCATCCCAGTAGCTGTCACACGCCGTCCGCACAATGGACGCATGACCTTCGGACTCTTGATCCTCGTGCTCGCGGTCGTGGTGCTCGTCGCCGCGGTCGTGATCGTCTCGCGGCGGCCGCCCGCGGTCGACGAAGCCCGTCTCCTCAAGGGGCTCGTTACGATCAACGAGGCGCAACTGAAGGGCCAGCACGACCTGGCCGCGGCCGACCTCGAGAAGCGGCAGGTGGCGGTCGAGCACATGGTGGCGCCGATCGCCGATTCCCTCGGCGAGATCGGGTCGCGCCTGGAGCAGCTCGAGGTCAGCCGGCGGGAGGCGTATGCGGGGCTCACCCAGCAGGTCCAGTCGCTGTACAAGAGCCAGGAGCTGCTCCGGGATCAGACCGGCAACCTGGTGACGGCACTTCGGAACCCGCAAGCACGAGGTCGCTGGGGCGAGATGCAGCTGCGGCGCGTGATCGAGATGGCCGGGATGCTGCCGCATTGCGACTTCGAGGAGCAGTCGACGGTCACCACCGAGGATGGTCGCATCCGACCCGACGTCGTCGTTCACCTGCCCGGTGGGAAGACGGTCGTCGTGGACGCCAAGGTGGCGCTGGACGCCTACCTCGAGGCGGTCCAGGAGTCGGATGACGCGCGGTGCAAGGCACGGCTCTCGCAGCACGCGCGCCAGGTGCGCTCCCACGTCGACAAGCTGGCGGCGAAGTCGTACTGGACGCAGTTCCCGGAAGCGCCCGACTTCGTCGTGCTGTTCGTGCCCGGGGACTCGCTCCTCGGCGCGGCGCTCGAGCACGACGCGGGCCTGATGGAGCACGCAGTCGCGAACAAGGTCCTGCTCGCCACGCCGGTCACGCTGATCGCGCTCTTGCGGGCCGTGGCGTACGGCTGGCAGCAAGAGTCTCTGGCCGACAACGCCCGCCAGATCGCCGAAGTGGGACGCGAGATGCAGGAGCGTGTGCTCACGTTCGTCAAGCACTTCGGGAAGGTCGGCCGCGGTCTCGACCGCGCCGTCGAGGCGTACAACGATGCGGCCGGCTCGCTCGAGCACCGCGTGCTGGTCCAGACGCGCCGGTTCACCGAGTTGGGCGTCAGCGAGACCGAGGTACCGGCCCCCGCGCCCATCGACAAGCGCGCCCGCTCGCTGGTGGGCTTGACCCCTGATGACGAGGACGAAGGGGGCGCGCTCGCGCTCGAGGCCTGACCGGGCGGGCCCGGCGGTACCATCGGCTCGTGTTCGCGTTCTTCGTTGCCCTGGCCATCGTCGTCGGGATCGTCGAGATCATGGTCATGATCCAGGTCGGGCAATGGCTCGGCGTGGTGAACACCATCGGCCTCCTGCTCCTCATCTCGGTCATCGGCGCCTGGCTCGTGAAGCGCCAGGGGCTCGGGGTACTGAGGCGGATCCGCGAGCAGCGGATGGCCGGACAGCTCCCGGCGGCTCCGGTGTTCGACGGGGCGCTGATCCTCGTGGCCGGCGTGCTGCTGGTGATCCCCGGCTTCGTGACCGACGCCCTGGGTCTGCTGCTCCTGCTCCCACCGGTCCGAGCGGTGGCGCGCCGCTTCGCCCGCCGGCGGTTTTTGGCCCGGATCCAGCTCGTGCGGCCGTCGACGTGGTCGCGCCCGGGACGCACCCCGCGGGAGTACGTGCCGTCCGAACGGCCATCGCCGCCGACGCCCTTACCGCCGCCGAAGCCGCCGGGTCAGTAGGGGCCGTCGCAGCACGAGTCGCGCCAGCCGCACTCGGGGCAGCGGTAGTGCGCGTGCTCCTCGCGCATCGCGGCACCGCACGCGAGGCAGGTCGTCGACAGGTCCTCGTCGTTGTCGACGGGTGCGGGATCACTCACGGCACCGACGGTACCGGCTCCGGGGACGGGATCCGTGGAGCGACGAATCAGGACAGCCGGAGGAGCTCGGGCGCGACCGGACAGTCGACGCGGCGCAGGAGCGCGTCGGGGGAGCCGAGGCCGGTGGGTCCGGCCACGCGAGCGAAGCGGGCGACGTCCACGATCGCGACCGGTGCGTCCTGGTGCTCGCCGCCCTCGAGCTCTCGTCGCAGCGCGGCGAACAGGCGCTCGGGGAGAACCCGGCCGACGCCCGCGACCAGCCAGCCCACCGTTCCGGTGGACGCCAGCATGTCGAGCACGTCGGTGGCCCCGTCGGGGACGACCGCGCAACTCGGGCTCGCCGCCGTCGCCTCGACCAGCAGGTGTGACGGCTCGAGCGCGATCGCGTCGACCTCGTTCACGATCCGAATCGGCGCATCACCGCGGGCCCGGCGCGCCCGCCGGTGGTCGTCGCCCGAGCGCCGCCGCACCGCGACGACGTCGAGGTCCGGCCGCTCCGCGAGCGCAGCCCCGGCCAGGTCGGGCCAGCCCAGCACCGCGATCGGCTCGTCGTGCGGGAAGGGGAGGAGCCCCGCGAGCCTCTCGGCGGTCCGATCCTCGTTCACTAGCCGCCACGCCTCCCAGGCGGCCTCGGCCGGGTCCGGCGCCGTCAGCACGCGTGCGCACAGCCACCACAGCGCGCCGGACGAGGGGTGGTAGGAGAGCAGCCGGCGGCATGCCACGACCAGACCGGCGGGATCGTTGGCGAACCCGCCGAGGCAGTCGGCCGCCTCGGACACGAGCGCCCCGTCGTCCTCGTCCGACCAGCGGGCGAGGTACCGCAGACGCTCGAACGGCTGCATTCGGATCTCCTTGGTCGCCCTCTGCTGGCGCCGTCGCAAGCTCCGGCTCTGCGGACGGCGGTCGGCAAAGCCGCCGCCGCCGCGCTCGCAAGCTCGGGCTCCTGCGGTGACGGTCGGCAAAGCCGCCGCCACCGCGGCGACAGTACTGCCGTCCCATCGGCAGCCGGTGCAGCAGTCCGGCTACTTGTCGACGCGCGGCTCCTTCGGGAGGCCGAGGACGCGCTCGCCGACGATGTTGCGCATGACCTCGTCGGTGCCGCCCGCGACGCGCATCCCGGGCACACCGAGGACGAGCTCGCCCCACGCGTACGTGCCCCATTCGCCCGTGTCGGCGGTGATCCGCGGCCCGAGCATCGCGGCCAGCATGTCGGCGAGACGCTGGAAGTTCTGGGTCATCGAGAGCTTCGCGATCGACATCTCCGGGCCCGGCAGCTGGCCGGCGCGGATCTTGGCCATTGCCCGCTGGTTCGTGTACCGCGCCGTCTGCAGGTTCACGTAGGAGTCGGCGAGGCGCTGCCGTACGAGCGGATCGTCGGCGAGGCCGAGGTACCGGGCGAGCTCGATGTAGCGCGTGAGGCTGGTGGCCCGATTGCCCAGGCCACCGCCGATGGCGGCGCGCTCGTTCATCAACGTCGTGAGGGCGACGGTCCAGCCTTCGTCGACGTCGCCGAGTCGGTGCGAGTCGTGGACGCGCACGTCGTCGAAGAACACCTCGTTGAACGATGCGCCGCCGGTCATCTGGCGCAGGCGCCGAACGGTGACGCCCGTGGCCTTCATGTCGACCAGGAACATGGTGAGGCCCTTGTGCTTGGGCTTGTCGACCGACGTGCGCGTGATGATCTCGCCGAGGTCGCTGTGCTGCGCACCCGACGTCCACACCTTCTGGCCGCTGAGCACCCACTCGTCCCCGTCACGCGTCGCCCGGGTCTGGATGCCGGCGAGGTCCGACCCGGCGGCCGGCTCGGAGAAGAGCTGGCAGGCGACGAGGTCCCCCCGGTAGAGGGACCGGAGGTAGCGCTCCCTCACTTCCGGGATGGCGTGGGCGAGGATCGTCGGCGCCACCATGCCGAGCCCGACCGAGAAGGGCGCGCCGCTGGGCGTCGAGTAGTCGGCCTGCGCCTCCGCGTACGCGCGCTGGTGCGAGATGTCGAGCTCCCGACCGCCGTACTCGGCCGGACCGGTGATCCAGCCGAAGCCGGCGTCGAACTCCTTCGCCTTCCAGTCCTTCGCCGCCCGCAGCTCCTCGGCTTCCTCCTCGGGTGTCTTCTCGTCGAGGATGCCGACCCGATCGGGTCCTTCGCCCCAGACGAACTTCTGGTCGGAGCGCGGCTCCGCGTTGGCGTCGAGGAAGGCCCTGGCTTCCGCCACGAAGTCGGCGAGTGCGATCGAGCCCATCGGCCCCTCCTACGCCCGTGCGGGCGGTGTCCTTGACCGAGCGGTCAAGTCAGCATGGTACGCGCTGCGCCTGTCAGTGCGACGCTCCGGGACCCCGGTAGGTCGTCGCGGCCCGAACCGGCGCGAACACGTCCTCGAGGGCACGGAGCGCGCCATCGACTCGGACCAACCGCTCGAACCGCCCCTGGATCTTGAGTCGCCCGATCGCCAGCGCCTCCTGTGCGTTGAGCTCGCCCCGCTGCAGGCGCACCGCGAGGTCGTAGTCCGCGAACAGTCGGAGGTCCGGTGCGTCGGCGGGCCCGCCGTGTACGCGCGCGCGCCCGTCCCGGATGCGGAGGTGGTAGCGGGTCTCACCGCCGGGAGCGTCGCGCACGACTTGTTCGACTGTGATCGACGCCGCCGCGTCATCGAGCAACACGGCTGCTCGCGCCGCCGCGTCGAGGGCGTCGATCCACTCCGCGGAAAGGAATTCGGGCACCGGTGGATGGTAGGACGCACCACCGAGTCATCCGCCGACCAGGTCGGCAGCGTACGATCAATCGATGGCATCGAGGGCACAGGCGCGCCGGCTGATCGAGGTTCCGCCGAGCCTGGCCGAGGTCGGCAACCGCGTCGAGCAGCGCATCTCGACCTTGATCGAGGACGAGCTCGCGCGCTGGAGAGCCGTGGATCCCGATCTCGCGGAGCCGCTCGTTGCGCTGCGTGACCTCGTGCTGGCGGGCGGGAAGCGACTCCGGCCCGCGTTCTGCCACTGGGCGTTCGTCGGTGCCGGTGGCGCGCCCGATGACGCTGTCGTCGTCGACGCCGGCGCCGCCCTGGAGATGCTGCACACGTTCGCGCTCGTGCACGACGACGTGATGGACGGGTCCAATCTTCGCCGCGGCCATCCCGCCATCCATCGCCGGTTCATGACCCGCCACGACACGCAGCGGTGGCGCGGCGAGCCGCGCCGGTACGGCGAAGGCGCGGCGATCCTCGTCGGTGATTTCGCCTTCGTGTACGCGGACATCCTGCTGCGCGCCGTACCTCCTGTTGCGCGCCCGATCTTCGACGAGCTGCGAGTCGAGCTCTGTGTCGGCCAGTACCTCGACCTCGAGGGAACGGCGAGCGGGAGCAGCGATCCGGTGCAGGCGGAGCGCATCGAGCGCTACAAGTCGGGGAAGTACACCGTCGAACGACCCCTCCAGCTCGGCGCCGCCCTCGCGGGCCGGCTCGACGAGCTTGCCGGACCGCTCAGCGCGTTCGGCCTTCCGCTGGGTGAGGCGTTCCAGCTACGCGACGACATCCTGGGCGTCTTCGGCGACGCCGCGATCACGGGGAAGCCGGTCGGCGACGACCTGCGCGAAGGGAAGCTCACCCCGCTCGTCGCGGCCGCGGCGGCCCGCGCGACGGGGTCGGCGGCGCGCATGCTCGATCAGCTCGGTCGCGCCGACCTCGACCAGGCCGAGATCGCCGGCCTCCAGGCCGTGCTCATCGACACGGGTGCCGTCGACGAGGTGGAGCGAAGCATCGAGCGACTCGTCGAGCAGGCGCTCGACGCCCTGAGCGTCGCACCTATCGCGCGCGACGCTCGGCTCGCGCTCGAAGAGCTCGGCGTCTTCGTCGCCTGGCGCGACCGATAACCGGGGAGCGCGTGCGCACGATCGTCGTCGGCGCGGGCCTGGGTGGGCTGTCGGCGGCGTGCCATCTCGCCGGCCGCGGGCACGAGGTCCTGGTCGTCGACCGGGAAGCCGCGCCGGGCGGTCGAGCCGGTGTCGTCGAGGAGGCCGGGTTCCGCATCGACTCGGGGCCGACCGTCCTCACGATGGTCGACGTGCTCGAGCAGACGTT
>JBKPDN010000051.1:0-3030 GCA_046727875.1 Actinomycetota bacterium
GTTCACGGCGGCGATGATCGGCTTCCAGAACTTTGCTCCCCGCAGTACCGACTTCGTGCCGTCGTCGAGCCGGTACCCGTCGACCACGCTGAGGCCCTCCTTCTGGATGCGCTCCGCGACCTTGGTGATCTCGGGGACATACGTCTTGAGGTCGGCGCCGGTGAAGAAGGCGTCGCCGACGCCGGTGATGATCGCGACCCACGCCTCGGCGTCGGCGTCGAAGCGCTCCCACGCCATCCGGAGCTGCTTGAAGTGCTCCATGTCGGCCGAGTTCCGTGCCTCGGGCCGGTCGATCGTAATGCGGACGACGTGCTCGTCGTCCCGCTCGTAGTGGATGGGCATCCGTGCCTTCCCACGCCTTCCTGCCGGCCTCCCGAACCTGACACGATAGTCAGGGAACGGCGAGCGGAAGCTGGGCCGGACTGGGACGGACCGAGGGGGCACCGTGCGGGAACACCGCTACTCGTTCGAGATGCCGCATTCGGCGGCACGCGTCTGGGCGCTGTTCCAGGACTACGACCGCTGGACGGACTACGCGCCGATGGTGAAGCGCGTCGACGTGCTCTGGCCCGGCGACCGCGACCACAACGGCCGGCTGCGGCGCGTCATCTACCAGATGCCGCTCGGGCGGGAAGGCTCCGCGCTCGAGCTCGTCACCGACGTCGACCCCGAGCGTGGCTACACGTACACGATGATCTCGAAGGACGCCGGCAACGACCAGACGGGCAAGATCCGACTCGAGCCCATCGGCCCCAACCGCACCCGGTTCTCCTTCGAGGAGCGCTACCACCTCACGAAGGCGCCGTGGAAGTGGTTCGAGGGGCAGATCTACGGGTTCATCAACAAGAAGAACGAGGAGAGCATGAGGCGGGCGTCGGAGTGGCTGAGCGCGCACCCCGAGTACCGTTCCGACCTCGTGGAACGCGAACCGGAGGCACAGCAGGAAACGAGCGGGAGCTGACGTGGCCGACCGACCGACAGCCCTGGTCACCGCGCCGTTCCGCGGGGAGGGGCTCGACACGCTCGAGCGCCTAGCCGACGTCGTCTACGACCCGTGGATCGAGCAGCAGCCGCTGCGCATCTACAAGTCCGAGCAGCTCGCCGAGCGCATCCGGAGCGAAGGGGCGAACGTCGTCATCGTCGAGAGCGACTCGGTCAAGGGCGCCGTCCTCGACCTCCCGCTCGTCGCCGTCGGCTCCTGCCGCGGCGACCCCAACAACGTCGACGTCGCCGCCGCCACCGCCCGCGGCATCCCCGTCCTGCGGGCGCCCGGCCGCAACGCCGACGCCGTCGCCGAGCTCACCGTGGCGCTCCTGTTCGCCGTGAACCGCGGCGTCGTGCGCGCCGATCGCGACGTGCGCGAGGGCGAGATCTACCGCGACGGGACGATCCCCTACCAGCGCTTCCGGGCGTGGCAGCTGGCGGGCCGCACCGCCGGCCTCGTCGGCTTGGGCGCCGTCGGTCGCGCCACCCGGTGGCGGCTCGAAGGACTCGGCATGCGCGTCATCGCGCACGACCCCTATTCCGACGAGGCCATGCACACGCTCGACGACCTGCTCGCCGAGGCCGACGTCGTCTCGATGCACGCGATGGTCACGCCCGAGACCCAGGGGATGATCGGCGCCGAGCAGTTCGCGCGCATGAAGGACGGCGCCGTGTACGTCAATACCGCGCGGGCCATGCTCCACGACACCAACGCGCTCGTCGGCGCCCTCGAGTCGGGCCGACTCGCCGGCGCCGGCCTCGACCACTTCGAGGGCGAGCATCTGCCCAGGGACCACCCGCTCGTCGGGATGGCGAACGTCGTGCTCACGCCGCACATCGGCGGCGCCACCTACGACACGGAGGCGAACCACTCCAAGCTCATCGCCGACGGGCTCGAGCAGCTCCTCGGCGGGGGCAAGCCCGACAACCTCGTGAACCCGGAGATCCTCTCTCAATGACCGAGACGAAGCTGACCGCGCAGGAGACGAAGGAAGCCGTCCTCTGGGTGGCCAAGGAGATGCTGCGCACCAATCTCGTCGAAGGCACGGCGGGGAACCTGGGTGCGCGCCTTCCGGACGGCAACGCGGTCCTCACGCCGTCGTCGGTCGACTACACGGAGATGACGCTCGACGACCTGGTCGTCACCGACCTCGACGGCAACGTGCTCGAGGGTGAGCGCGGCCCCACGACCGAGAAGGCGCTGCACCTCTCGGCTTTGCGCCTGCACGACGACATCAACGCCACCATGCACTGCCACGCCCGGTACGCCACGATGTTCGCGCTGACGCGTCAGTCGATTCCGGCCGTGATCGAGGAGTTCGTCGTGTTTGTCGGTGGCGACGTCGAGGTCGCCGACTACAAGACGACGGGCACCGACGAGCTGGCGGACGAGGTGGCCAAGCAGGTGAGCGACCGGTCGGCGGTGCTCATGGCGAACCACGGGCTGTTCGCGGTCGGGAAGGACCCGAAGCACGTGCTCCACGTCGCGCACCTCGTCGAGCGGACGGCCGAGATCATCTGGGGCGCACGTCAGCTGGGCGAGATCGTCCCGATCCCCGACGAGGTCAACGAGACCTTCGCCGGCTACTACCGGTTCGGCCGGACCGGGAAGTTCTGACGGCTCGGCGCGCGCTCGCTGCGCTGCAGCTCCTCGAGGAACGCGTCGACGCCGTTGTGGTTCGGGGCCGTCGTCACCTCGAGCTCGTAGCGCTCGCCGGTGGAGACGACGCCGATGACGACCTTCGTCGCCAGCTTCCCCGCGGTCGTCTCGACCGTCAGGTCCTTCCGCTCCCAGACGACGACCTGCTCGCCGACCCGCCACCTCGACCCGGCCGGCCGGGCGTCGAACGCGTAGAGCTTGTCGTCGGTCAGGGCGAACAGACCCGTGCGCGTCGCGCCTGCAGCCGTGAACGCGCCCGCGTCGTGGTCGGCGCGTCGGTGCATGAGCTGTCCGACGAGCGGCAGTGTGTGGCCCACGCGGTACGCAGCCCACGTGCCGGCGGGCTGGAGGATCCCTGCCGCGAGCACCGGACCCGGCACGTGCGG
>JBKPDN010000052.1:0-6595 GCA_046727875.1 Actinomycetota bacterium
GCCGTGCTGCGCGGGTCGCTCGCGCCGAACGGGGCGGTGGTGAAGGTGGCCGGTCTCGACGGCGACCGCTTCGAGGGCACGGCCCGCGTGTTCGACGGCGAGGACGCCGCCATGGAGGCCATCCTCGCCGGGAGGATCAACGCCGGCGACGTCGTCGTGATCCGCTACGAGGGCCCCAAGGGCGGCCCGGGGATGCGGGAGATGCTCGCGGTCACCGGCGCGATGAAGGGCGCCGGTCGGGGGGCCGACGCCGCGCTCATCACCGACGGGCGTTTCTCGGGCGGCACGCACGGCTACTGCGTGGGGCACGTCGCGCCCGAGGCCGTCGACGGTGGGCCGATCGCGTTCGTCGAGGACGGCGACCGCATCGTGATCGACGCCGCGAGACACACGCTGGATCTCGTCGTCGACGACGCCGCTCTGAACCGGCGCAAGGCGGACTGGAAGTTGCCCGACCCGCGCTACACGAGCGGGGTGCTCGCCAAGTACGCCAAGCTCGCCCAGGGCGCCGAGCACGGCGCGATCACCAACGTGTAGTGATGCGTCCCTCACCCGGAATAATTCCGGTTGAGGGACGCATCTAGGCAGACGTGCCCGAGGGGATCGAGGTCGAGCAGGCGCGCCGGCTCGTCGAGGCACGGGCGCTCGGTCGGAAGATCGCGGGGGTGGACGCGCCCGACGCCTGGTACCTCAAGCGGGGCCTGATCGCCGCGGCGCTCGATGCCGCGCTGCCCGGACACCGGTTCACGGCCGCCCGCCGGCACGGCAAGCTCCTCTTGCTCGACACCGATCGTGGCGGCCCGACGCTCGGGTTGCACCTCGGTATGAGCGGACGCGTGCTGATCGACGACGAAGCGGCCGGCGACCCGCTCATCTACGGCAGCAATCGCGAGAACCCTGCCTGGCACCGCTTCACCGTCCACTTCTCCGACGACGGCTCGCTGGCGATGCGCGACCCGCGACGGCTGGGCGCGGTCGAGCTCGACCCCGACGAGGACCGGCTCGGACCCGACGCGTTCACGATCACGCAGGGCGAGCTCGACCACGTGATCACCCGCAGCCGCGCGCCGGTGAAGGCGGTCCTGATGGACCAGACGCGCATCGCCGGCCTCGGCAACCTGCTCGTCGACGAGGTCCTCTGGCGGGCGGGGATCGACCCGGTCCGGCCGGCGCGTGACCTCGACCGCAACGAGCGACGACGACTGCACCGCGCCATCGGCCGCACGCTGACGTTGACCCTCGACCGCGCCGGGTCACACACGGGAGACCACATGGCGCAGCGCATGCCCGGCGGCGTGTGCCCCAAGGACGGGACGCCGTTCGAGCGCCGCACCGTCGCCGGGCGGACCACGTTCTCCTGCCCGAAGCACCAACGCTGACCGGCGTGTGCGCGTGCCCCGCGCCGCGCGCTCATCGACCTCTCACGCGCGCTGTGTCCCAATCACACGGTGAAGGCGACCGCGGCGGCTGCGGTCGGGATCATCCTCGAGCGGCGCTCCCGGTGAGTCTCGACGCCGGCGTCACGCCGTACGATGCCGATGTGCGCGTCCTGGTTGTGGAGGACGAAGCCAAGATGGCGGCGCTCGTACGGAAGGCCCTCGAGCTCGAGGGCTACTCGGTCGACATCGCCCAGAACGGGACCGACGCCGTCTGGCTCGCCACCGAGAACGAATACGACACCATCGTCCTCGACGTCATGATCCCGGAGCCCGACGGCTTCGAGGTGTGCCGGCGCCTTCGCGCCGACGGTCGGTGGGCGCCGATCCTGCTCCTCACCGCCCGGGACAGCGTCGACGACCGCGTCGTCGGGCTCGACGCCGGCGCCGACGACTACCTGGCGAAGCCGTTCTCGTTCGACGAGCTGTACGCGCGTCTGCGTGCCCTCACGCGCCGCGGCGCTCCGCAGCGCCCGCCCGTCCTCGAGGTCGGCGACCTCCGACTCGATCCGGCGACGCACCGCGTGACGCGCGCCGAGCGGGACGTCGACCTGAGCCCCAAGGAGTTCGCGCTGCTGGACCTGTTCATGCGTCACCCCGACGAGGTCCTGAGCCGCACCAAGATCCTCGAGCACGTCTGGGACTTCGCCTATGACGGGACGTCGAACGTCGTCGACGTCTACGTTCGGTATCTACGAGAGAAGATCGATCGGCCGTTCGACCGCACGACGCTCGAGACCGTCCGGGGAGTGGGGTACCGGCTCCGGACCGACGCATGACGGCCGCTGACGTCGCCGGCATCGCTGACGTCGTGGGGGCACTGCCGCTGCCTGACCAGTGAGGCTCCGTCCGCGGACGCTGCGTGGGCGGCTCACGCTCGTCCTCGCGTCCGTCACCGCGGTGTTGTGCCTGCTGGTGGGCGTGCTCGTCGACTATCAGTACCGCAACGCGCTCCGAGACGCGCTCGACGACGGCCTCGTGACACGGTTCGAGAACCTCGAGCGCGAGCTCGCGACGAGCGGCGACCTGGCGGTGGAGCCCGCGCTGCCCGACGACGAGGCGTTCGCACAGATCGTCGGTCCCGACGGCGAGGTCGTCAACGCAGCGCCACGCGCGCTCCTCGACCGGCGCGTGCTGACGAAGCAGGAGTTCGCCGAAGCGCAACAGCATCGGATCACGGTCGAGCGGTCGGCCGCGCCCGCCGATCAGCGGTCGCGTCTCCTCGCGGGGCCGGCGGGACAGAAGGGCCTGGGCCTCGTGGTCGTCGTCGGCACGTCGCTCCAGGAAGCGACGCAGGCGCAGCACCGGCTGGAGCTCGCGCTCGTGATCGGCCTGCCGCTCCTCGCCGTGATCGTGTCCGTCGCCGGCTGGTATCTCGCCGGCGCCGCCCTCACCCCGGTGCGCGACCTCGTCCGGGAAGCCGACGAGGTCTCCGCCGCCGCGGCGCGGGGCCGGGGCCGGAAGTTGTCGATACCCGAGTCGGGGGAGGAGCTCGCCGAGCTCGCGCGCCATCTCAACGAGCTCATCGCCCGGATCGAAGCCGCGCTCGAGCACGAACGCGCCTTCCTCGACGACGCCAGTCACGAGCTGCGCACGCCGATCTCGATCACACGCAGTGAGCTGGAGCTCGCGCGCATGCAAGCCGCGGACGAGAGCGACGCGGCGCGGGCGCTCGACTCGGCGCTCGAGGAAGTTGGTCGACTGGACCGGCTTGCCGTGAGCCTGCTCGTCCTGGCCCGGACCCGATCGGCAGGACCGCCCCCGCCCGACACCGTCGACCTCGGGACGCTGGCCGAACGCGCCGCCGAGACGGTCAGCCGCTCGGGCGCGGCGGACTCGATGCCGGTCGAGGTGACGGGGTCGGCGCTCACCCAGGGCGACGAGGGCGCGATCGAACGCGCCGTGCTCAACCTGCTCGAGAACGCGGCGCGCTACGCGAGCCACCGCGTGGACGTCGCGATCTCGAGCGACGGCGACACGGCGGTGGTCGCCGTACGGGACGACGGCCCCGGCTTTCCGCCCGAGCTCCTTCGTCGAGCCGCGGGGCGGTACGTCCGCGGACCAAACACGGGGCCGGGCTCTGATGGGGGTGCCGGGATGGGACTGGCTATCGTCGATGCCATCGCCGCTGCGCACGGCGGCGACATTCAGATCGAGAATCGTCCCGAAGGCGGGGCCGAGGTGCAGCTGCGGCTCCCACTCGGGAGTCAGTAGCGAGCGCCAGCCTCACCGCTCTCTCATGGCGGTGAAGCCAGGCTCCGAGTCGTCGTAGCAGGCGGCGTCCGGAGGGCGGTCCACACAGACGGAGGAAAGCAGTGCAACGGACTCGACCCGCGACGGAGACGCGGGTCATCCGGCGCCCGACACCGGTCCGTCGTCGATTGCGGTTGCTGGGGCTCGCGGTCACCGGCGCCGGCGTCCTCAACGTCGTCTCGGCCCTCACGCCCGAGTTCCGGGGGCGGCTCGAGCTCGTCAGCGACGCGTTCACGCCCGAGGTGGCGCACTTCGCGCTGGGCGCGACGGCGCTGGTCGGCGTGGCGCTCGTCCTGCTCGGCCGCGGGATCGCCCGGCACCGTCGCGTCGCCTACCGGACCGCGCTGAGTCTGCTCGCGGTCTCGGCCGTGACGCACGTCCTCAAGGGCCTCGACGTCGAGGAAGCCATCGTGCTGCTCGGCGTCGCGCTGCTGCTAGTGCGCTCGAGGCGGCTGTTCACGGCGCCGACGCCGCCCGCCCGATGGCGCACCGCCGCCAAGGTCGTCCTCACGGTCATTCCCGTCGCGTTCGCGTACGGAGTCGTGGGCTTCGCCATCCGGCACAACCGGGTGGAGCCCGAGTTCACCGTTCTCGGCGCCGTCCACGAGACCGCGGCGCGCCTCGTGGGCCTCACCGGCCCGTTCCACGTCAGCCACGGGTTCGGGAGCTGGTTTCCGGCGTCGATCACGGTGCTCGGCTTCGGCATCGTGATCGTGATCGCCGGCGCGCTCCTGGCGCCGGTCACCGAGCGCTCCCTGGCCCCGGCGGAGGAACGCGATGGCATCCGTCGGCTGGTGGACCGGCGCGGCGGCGACACGCTCGATCCCTTCGCCCTCCGGCACGACAAGCGCTACATCCTGTCGTCCGACGGTCGGGCGGCCGTGGCCTATCGGTACGTCAACGGCACCGGGCTGGCGTCGGGCGACCCGGTCGGCGACCCGGCTTCGTTCGCGGATGCGTTCGACCGGTTCCTTGCCCGGTGCACCGAGCGGGGGTGGCGCCCGGCAGTGATCGGCGCTCGGGGCGATCAGCTCGCGCTCTACGAGGCTGTCGGCCTCCGGTCCCGGTACCTCGGGGACGAGGCCGTCATCGACGTCGAGCACTTCACCCTGGACGGCCGGCGCATGCGGGGAGTCCGGCAGGCGTACAACCGCACCAAGAACTTCGGCCTCAACGCCGAGATCCACCGTGAGGGCGAGCTCGATCCGACGCTGCGCCGCGCGCTGGTCGGCATCTCCGACCGTCACCTCGCCGGCGGGCGCGAGCGCGGCTTCTCGATGGCCCTCGACGGCTTGCTCACCGGTCGCGATCCCGACTGCGTGATCGCCGTCTGTCGGGACTCCAATGGGACGCCGATCGCCTTCCAGCGCTACGTGCCGTGCAAGGGTGGGAGCGGCTTGTCGCTCGACACCATGCGACGCGACGCCGTTGGGCCGAACGGCGTGAACGAGCGACTCATCGTCGAGACGGTGCTCTGGGCGCGCGAGCGCGAGATCGGCGAGGTGTCGTTGAACTTCGCCGCGTTCAAAGGTCTCATCGAGGACGACGCCGACCTCGGACCGCTGGAGGGCGCGCAGGGGTGGGTCATCAAGAGGCTCAACCCGTACTTCCAGATCCAGTCTCTGCTGACGTTCAACGCCAAGTTCGATCCGCGGTGGGTTCCTCGGTACCTCGTCTACCGGTCGATCGGTGACCTCGCCCCCGTCGCGGTCGCCGCGCTGAGCGCCGAGTCGTTCCTGCCGTTCGACCGCGGACCCCGCTGCGAGTGCGGCGGGGCAGAGCGCGAGGCCCAGCCCCAGCCCGTCGGCTGACGATCGAACAGCGCCGGCCTAGGGTGCCGTCGTGGCCGGGGTGCGGCCGACCGGGTGGAAGTCGTACGACTCGGTCGCCGACGCCTACGAACGGCTGACCCCGCCCCTGTTCGGTGCGATCGCGCGCGACCTCGCGGAGCTCCTCGCCCCGCCCGCGGACGCGGCCGTGCTCGATGCGGGGACGGGCACCGGCGTCTCGGCTCAGGCGGTGGCGACGGTGGTCGGGCCGCCGGGATTCGTCGTCGGCGTCGATCCTTCGCTCGAGATGCTGCGTCTCGCGTGCGCCCGGGCGCGCCTCTTGATTGCCGCGATGGCGCCCGGCCTCCCTTTCGCCGACGCGATGTTCGATGTCGTGGTCGCCAACCTCGTGCTGTCGCACTTTCCCGATGTCGAGGCCGGGGCCGCCGAGCTCGGACGCGTCCTGCGCGTCGGCGGCCGGCTCGCAGCCAGCGCGTGGCCCGAGCACCGCGACGAGCCCGAGAGCGACGGACCCGAGGTGAGCAGAGTCATCGAAGCCGCGCTCGATGACGTCGGCTTGGCCGTCGAGCCGCCCGAGACCGAGCGGCCCGCGCCGGCCGAAGATTGGCTTCGCGACGCCGGGAACCTCCTTACCGTGCTGCACGGCGCGGGGCTGGAGGACGTCGAGCTCGCGGAGCGCACCTACCGGCGGCGGTGGACTCCGGCCGACGCGCTCGGCTGGAGCGTGTGGGGGAGCCGGGGACGGTACCTCCGGTCGATCACCGACGCCTCCACCTGGGACCGGTTCCGCCGGGCCGCGCGCGCCGCGCTCGAGGATCACTTCGCCGACGGCATCAGGAGCGTCTGGACGGTGCGCCTGGCCGTCGGGACGAAGCACGCGTAGGTATCGAAGTTGCGCCGGACCGGCAGGTGCACCAAACTGGCTTGCGCATGGATCGCCAGAGCATCCTCGTAGTCGTTACCTAGCGCGCAGCCGCTCCACCGCGTCTGCGCGCCTTCGCCCCTCGCAAAGCGGGGGGCTTTTCATATCCCGAGAAGAGATGCTGAAGAAGACGAAGGAACCACGATGAAGCTGACCGGAGCCCAGGCCCTCATCAAGAGCCTCGAGATGGAGGG
>JBKPDN010000053.1:0-15943 GCA_046727875.1 Actinomycetota bacterium
CCCTAGGTTTGTCAAGTAGATAATTCCCCTCTGAGGCACCTTCACTTCCCCGGCCGCTCGCCGTCTCGCCGGGAGGAACCGATGCCCGCCACCCTCACGATCACGCCCTGGCCCGACCCGCTGCTCGACACGCTGGGCCACGACCCCCGTTCCCTGTATGTCGAGACGTTCTGGCTGCCGACGCTGGGGCCGACCGCCGTGCTTCTACTGCGCCACCTGGCCACCAAGTTCGACGAGTCGCCATCGGGCGTCGAGCTGACGGTCGCCGACACCTCGCAGGCGCTCGGTCTCGGGCAGCGCGACGGCAACAGCTCCCCGATCGTCCGCACGCTGACCCGCCTGGCCCAGTTCGACCTCGCGTGCGACGACGGACGCGGGACGGTCGCGGTGCGGCGCAACCTGCCGCCGATCAACCGCCGCCACGTGCGCCGGCTGCCGGCCGACCTCCAGGTGGCGCACGCTGAGTGGGCCGAGGCGAAGCTCGCCGAGCCGCCCCTGGCGACCGCCCGCCGCCGCGCCCGGCAGATCGCGTTCGCGCTCCTCGAGCAGGGCGACGACTCCGATCATGTCGAGCGGATGCTCTACGCGACCGGCTTCCACCCGTCGATCTGCCACGACGCAGCGCGGTGGGCGTACCAGCGCCACCGCGAGGCGATGGACGCCGCTGCGGCCGCAACACCGGGCCCTGCTGCCTAGTCGCCGTCGCAAGCTCCGGCTCCTGCGGCGACGGTCGGCAAAGCCGCCGTCGCCGCGGCGGCATAGCCTGACCGAATGGCCGTCAGCACCGATCTCGAGACCGTCGCGAGCTGGATTCGCGACGCGCGCCTGATCGTCGTGCTCACCGGGGCCGGGATCTCGACCGAGTCGGGGATCCCCGACTTCCGCGGCCCCCAAGGCCTGTGGACCAAGAACCCCGACGCCGAGAAGACGGCGACGCTCCAGTACTACGTCTCGGACCCCGACATCCGGAAGCGGGCATGGCAGAACCGGGTGAAGAGCGAGATGTGGCAGGCGGAGCCGAACGCCGGCCACCAGGCGCTCGCCGAGCTCGAGCGCAAGGCGGCGCTGCACACGCTCGTCACCCAGAACGTCGACGGGCTGCACCAGGCCGCCGGGACGAGCGCCACGCGCGTCATCGAGATCCACGGGAACGTCCACGAGGTGAAGTGCCTGTCGTGCACCTGGCGCGGCCCCATGCCGGAGACGCTCGAGCGCGTTCGGGCAGGCGAGGACGACCCGCGCTGCGTCGACTGCGGCGGGATCCTCAAGTCGGCCACGATCTCGTTCGGCGAGAACCTGGTGCCGGCCGTCCTCGAGCGCGCCCAGCTCGCGGCCCAGGACTGCTACCTATTCCTCGCCGTCGGCACCTCGCTGACCGTCTACCCGGCCGCCGCGCTCCCAGAGGTGGCGTTGAACGCCGGCGCTCGCCTCGTCGTGTTCAACGCGGAGGACACGCCGTTCGACCGCGTCGCCGCCGCGGTCTTCCGCGAGCAGCTGGGGACCGTGCTGCCGGAGCTGGTCGCGCTCGTCTGATTCTTTGGTCGCACGTGCTTACGCACGTGCTCCAGCCCACCATCGTCTCGATCCGGGGCCGGGGAGACCCCGGCCCCTGCCGGAGGTGCCCCACCCACGCCGTACGCGACGAGGGCCGCGGACGCGACTACTTCGCCTCGACGGCCGCGACCGCGGCGCCGACGATGCCGGCTTCGTTCAGCAGTTGCGCGGGCACGATCGGGGCGCGGGTCTTGAGGTACCCGAAGAACTTCGTCGCCTTCTTGCTGATGCCGCCGCCGACGATGAACAAATCCGGCGAGAACAGCATCTCGAGGTGGCGCAGGTACTCGTCGACGCGTGAGCCCCACTTCTTCCAGCTGAGCTTCTTGTTCTCGCGGACGATCTCCGACGCGCGCTTCTCGGCTTCCTTACCCCGCAGCTCGAGGTGGCCGAGCTCGGTGTTGGGCACGAGGGCGCCGTCGACGAACAACGCGCTGCCGATGCCGGTACCGAGCGTCACCATCATCACGACGCCCTGCTTGTCGCGGCCGGCGCCGAAGCGCATCTCCGCCAGCCCGGCCGCGTCGGCGTCGTTGAGGACCACGAACGGGCGGCCCGACGCCTGGCCGAGCCGCTTGGCGACGTCCTCGCCGATCCACGACCGGTCCACGTTGGCCGCGGTCTCGGCCACGCCGCCGCGGACCACCGCCGGGAACGTGGCGCCGACCGTGCCTTCGCCGCCGAACTTCCCCACGACCTGCGCGACGACGTCGGCGACGGACGCGGGCACGGCGGGTTTGGGCGTCAAGAGCCGGTAGCGGTCGGCGGTGAGCGTCCCCCGCTGGACGTCGACCGGCGCCCCCTTGATGCCCGTCCCCCCGATGTCGATTCCGAGCACGTCCTGCGCCACGACACTCTCCTACCCTCGCGAGACTTCACGAGGCTATTCGCCGCGTTCGGGCCGGGCGGACGTCATGCCGCCCGGCGCGGCGCTTGGGAATACCCGACCCCCCGGGTAGCATTTGCTCCAAAGAGGGCTTTGTCCCAAGCCCGAGCCGAGAGGATTCGCATGCCCGGCTTCCGCGACCTGCTCGCTAAGACCAAGCAGAAGATCCACGAGGTCGACCCGGCCGAGGCGGAGGCGCGCCTCGACGACGCCACCTTCCTCGATGTCCGCGAGCTCGACGAGTACGAGCAGGGCACCGTGCCCGGCGCGGTGTTCATTCCCCGCGGCTTCCTCGAGAGCCAGGTCGAGAACAAGATCCCGCAGAAGGACACGCCGGTCGTCGTGTACTGCGCCGGCGGCACCCGCTCCGCGTTCGCCGCCGAGACGCTCGAGGAGCTCGGCTACACGGACGTCGTGTCGATGGCCGGCGGCTTCGGCCGCTGGAAGGACCAGGGCCGCCCCTGGATCACGCCCGCCGTCCTCAACCCCGACCAGCGCAACCGCTACAGCCGGCACGTCCTCCTGCCCGAGATCGGCGAGGCCGGTCAGCAGAAGCTGCTCGAGAGCAAGGTCCTGCTGCTGGGCGCGGGCGGCCTCGGCTCACCCGCCGCCATGTACCTCGCGGCGGCCGGCGTCGGGACCCTCGGCATCGTCGACATGGACATCGTCGACGCCTCGAACCTGCAACGGCAGATCCTGCACAACGTCGATCGCATCGGCGAGCGCAAGGTCGACTCGGCCAAGAAGACGCTCACCGCGCTGAACCCCGACGTCGACGTCGTCACCTACGACGTGCGCCTGGGCGCCGACAACATCCTGGAGATCATCGACGGCTACGACGTGATCGTCGACGGCACCGACAACTTCCCCACCCGGTACCTGCTCAACGACGCATCGCTCATCAAGCGCATCCCCGTCGTGCACGGGTCGATCTTCCGTTTCGAGGGTCAGGTCACCGTGTTCAAGCCGTACGAGGGACCGTGCTACCGGTGCATGCTCCCCGAGCCGCCTCCGGCCGAGCTGGCGCCGAACTGCGCCGAGGCCGGCGTGCTCGGCGTGCTCCCGGGCATCATCGGCTCGATCCAGGGCCTCGAGGCGATCAAGATGATCCTCGACCTCGGGGACCCACTGGTCGGTCGGCTGCTCGCCTACGACGCGCTCGAGGAGTCGTTCCGCACGTTCACGGTGCGGCGTGATCCGGAGTGCCCGGCGTGCGGCGAGAACGCGGGCGAGATCGTCATCGCCGAGTACGACGACCTCTGCCTCCCCCACGCCACGCTGGCCGACGGCTCGACCACAGATCACTGAGCCACGCGCTGGCTACGCGCCGGCCACCGCGCGCGCAGACTCCGGGACCCAGCGAGACTTCTCAGCCGTGGTCTCGGTCGAACGCGGTGATCGTCTTCCTGGTCGTCGGACTCGCTCTTCTGTGCAACGTCATCTGGATCGCACGCGATCATCAGGCGCCGCCTTGGGACCAGGCCCATTACCTCCACATCAGCTTCCAGTGGAGGCACGCGCTGAGCGAGGGCGGCTTTCACCGCATCACATCGGCCTTCTACGACACCGATCCGATGTACGCGCCGCTGTACATGCTCGTGATCACGCCGTTCGAGGCCGTCCGCGAGGGCGCGAACGCTGCGCTGGTGGCCAACACACTGATGCTCGGCGGGATACTTCTCGCGGCGGCCGTCGTCGCCACGCGCCTTTACGGACAACGCGCCGCACCCGCCGCTGCGATCTTCGCCGCCACGTGTCCGATCATCTACGGACTGAGCCGGACGCCCCTCGTCGACACGTTGCTGGTGTTGCTCGTGACGCTCGCGGTGATGACAGCCGTCCTCTCCGGCGGTTTCGAGCGACGGGGCTGGGCCATCGTGTGCGGCCTCTTCGTCGGGCTCGCCACCCTGACCAAGATCACTGCGCCCGCGATCATCCTGGTTCCCGCGCTCTGCACACTCGCGTTGCCGGAGCGGATCACGCTGAAACGCCAGCTCGCGAACGCGGTCCTCGCCGCAGTCATCGCGCTCGTGGTGGTGTTGCCGTGGTACTCCGTGAACCTGGCCCCGTCGCTCGACTACCTGCGCTCGACGACCAGCGGCCAGTTGGCGATCGGCACGACCGGTAACCCGCTCGACTTCCACGCGTTCCTTGCCTTCGTCTCGCGGACGATCGACTGGGGTATCGGAGCGATCCTGCTCCTGGTTCTCGTCGTCGCGGGGACCCTTGCGAGCCGGCGCCTCTTCCATCGTCGGGTAGGCCGTCGGGACCTCGTCCGTATCGCGGTCCCCGCGTCTTGGTTCGCCGTTCCGTTCGTGGTGCTCGCGGTCTCGCACAACCAGGACATCCGTTACCTGGCGCCGGGCATCATCGGAGCTGCGGTGCTCGCCGCAGGCGCCATCGTCGCGATCCAACCCCGCCTCGTCGGCACCGTCGTGCTGAGCGCGGCGGCCGCGGCGCTGGCGATCCAGTTCCTGAGCTTCCTTACCCCCTTCCCTTCCACCGGGAGCGCGACATTGGCGGCGGGGCCGGAGTCGTTCAGGCTGACGGTGCCGTTCGACGGCAGCTCACTTGCCTACACGAGAAGGCCGGACCTGCCGGACTACGCCACCCCGATCGTGCGCGCCCTCGCCGGCGGTCGGGATCACAAGTCTTCGGATGGCGTGCCCGATGTCTGCCTCCTCGGGACGCAGAGAGTCGTCAACCTCAACACGCTCGGATACGTGGCCGAGACCCAAGGCGTGGCCTTGACCTTCACGGACCTCAGCTACGTGCCGAGCGTCCGCAGCGACGAGCTCGCTACGAAACTCTCCACCTGCTCGAGTGCGCTCTCTGTCCTCGATTACTCGGCAGGGCGGGTGGCTGTGCTCAATCGCTCCAGCGCTGCGGCCTTGCTCACGCCCGATGAGCTCGCCGTGTTCGACGGTCCGCGGGAGACGTTCCCCGTCGGCGACGGGTTGACCGTGCAGCTTCTGCGACGCGCTCGCTGACCTTAGCGACCGGTTCACCGCATCTAGGCCGACGGCGAGCTCGACGCGTAGCGTTCATCTGGACACACGTGCGAAGACTGCAGAGAGGGACGATGGACGCGCCACTGTTCGACGCGGACCAGCACTTCTACGAACCGCGTGACGTCTTTGCTCGCTATATCGAGCCCGCGTTTGCGGAGCGCGCCGTCCACGCTGTGACGCAGCCGGACGGCAGCGAGATTGTCGTGGTGGATGGACGCCGAGTCACGACAGTCGGAACCGTCACATACGATGCGTTCCCGAAGCCGGGCTCCGGGCGGCAGTTGATCAAGTCACACAAAGGCGTCCGCCAGGGCTCCGCCGCGGACACCCTCTTCGAAGCAGTGCGTCCCGAATACCGAGACCGTGACACCCGGCTCGAGGTGATGGACCAACAGGGTGTCGAAGCGTGTCTCCTGTTCTCGAGCATCGCGGTTGTGATCGAGCACTTCATCGAAGACCCGCTGCTTCTCTACGCGCACCTGTCGGCGTTCAACCGTTGGCTATACGACGAATGGGGGTATCGACACCTTGATCGGATTTACGGGGTACCGATCCTGTCGCTACGCGATTTGCGGTACGCAGTCGAGGAGCTCGAGCGCTGCCTCACACGCGGGGCCCGCGTCATCAGTCTGAAGTGCGGACCTGCCTACGGGCGATCGCCTGGCGATCCGTACTTCGACCCCTTCTGGGCACGCGTCAACGAGGCAGGAGTGTCCGTCGCGCTCCATGTCGACGAGCCCGGATACAACGAAGCGATCGCCGCCACGTGGGGGCATCTTGCAAACCCTGCTGTGTTCGAGCAGTCGGCATGGCAATGGACAAACTGCTACGTCGATCGACCCATCATGGACACAGTCTCGGCGTTGATCTTCGACAACCTGTTCGGCAGGTATCCCGACATCACCGTCGTGAGCGTCGAGAACGGCGCAGGATGGATCCCGTACCTAGTGCCGCGAATGGACAAGATGCGCGCTGCGCAGGGACCCTGGATCGGTGGCCGCCTGACCGCAAAGCCGAGCAGCCTCTTTCGCGAGCACGTACTCGTCACGCCGTATCCCGAGGAGCAACTCGAGCCCGTGCTCTCGGTCGTCGGGTCGGAGTCACTGGTCATGGGATCCGACTGGCCGCATCCGGAGGGCTTCGCACAGCCCGCAGACTTCGTGGAACGCGTCCGGAGCTTGCCCGATACCGATCAGCATCGCATCCTCCACGCGAATGGCGAGCGGTTGATGCGCGCCTGACGACCCAGCTTGGTCACACGGGCGAGTTGCGCTTGAGCGGACGACGCCGACTATCGACGACGGCCAGGAAACGCAGGAAGCGCATGGGCCTCTGAGCCGATGGCACGCAGAAGCGGACGTAGACACGCCACGCGCAGCGCGAGCGCCACGCGCCGTTCACCGACCGCTGGGAGCACGTGCTCGTGGAGGAGGTCAGCCAACGACCGCGGAAGATCCAAGCGGGCCACGCGCGCAGCGCTCAAGGGAACGTCGAACGGACTCCTCTCGAGCACGCCGACGGCGTCGAGCATCACCATTGTGACGACACACTTGGCACATCGGCCACAGTTGCCATCGGTGCTCTCGTCGAAGCACACCTTGAGCGTCTCGAGTGCGAGCGGCACGTCGGCGAGAAAGTTGATCTTGTCCCACCGATTCGCCTCAGCCCCGTGGTGGACGACCTCGGTGCGACCGGTGGACCACAGCGTGTCAAGGAGGGGATGACTCCCCTCAGGCTCCAGGAGACCGTACGAACGCCCGCCGGGCAGCAGTATTCGACGGACGCCCAGAGCGAGGCCGATGCTCGCCAAACCCGCGCCGTGGTAATAGCCCCAATGAAGGAACGGCTCGGTGTGGCGACGCAGGTTCGTCTCGGCAACGACCGGTGTCATCCCCGTCGCCCGAGCCGCGGCGGCCGTTGCTTCGATCGATCGCGCGAGGTGGGTCTCGTCGAGCATGAAATCGACGCTCGGCACGTATACGAGGTGAGTCAGTCGTGGGCCGTCGTAGGGACGCTGCCCATGCGTCAACGCGGTGTACCAAGAGTCGACGCCCCGAGTGAAGAAGCTCGCGACGACCCCCTGACTCGGGGGAGGTTCGCGCGTCTCTGCGAACACATCGATCGGCGCGATGAGGTCAGGCCAGAACGCGTGGCACACGTCCACAGCCAACGGAACGCTGTTCAAGAGTCGCTGCGAGACTGGCCCGTCGATCTTCAGTGACTCTGATCGGCGCAAGCACCACAAAAGGAGGCCGGCGAGAAAAGGGGAACAGTCCGGCACTCCCGGTCCGTGGTCGGGCGCGAGGGCGGCCGGTACCAGGTACCAGAGCGTGAACTCCTCCTTCGCCCACGCCTCGGAGCGAACCTGCGCCGAGAGCTGGCAGACCTGATCGCCGCAGCGGTGGCGCACCTGATCGACGATCACGTGCCGGTCACACTTCGTGAGCGGGCACTGGCCAGCGTCGCATCCTGTAGGGCAGAAGCGTGGCCAGGCCACCGAGGCGGAGAAGGAGTCCCTCCCCGTCGAGGTCGTCGAGGACGCCACGCGTCACCGCGTCGAGGCTCGCCACTTCGACGACCGCCTCGAGCGTGCGGAATGCGTCGACGACGCCTTCAAGCCGGTACCGGGCCGAGGCGCCCGGCCGGCGCACGTCCTTGACCAACACGAACTCGGGACCGAAGCGGTAGTAGCAAAGGCCCGGCTGGTAGCGCTCACGCCATTGCGCCAGGTCGGCCGCGCCGTGCTCGCCAGGCATGGAGACAGGCGGTGGGAGGTGGACCAGCAGGTCGCCGTCCACCCCTTCGCCGATCCAACCTTCCCACGTGATCGGCACGCCGTCGGACGCGGCTTCTCGAAGCAGGCGCACCAGAGCCAGCGACGCGCGTGGAGCGACCGCCGAAAGACACCATGTCCCGGTGACCTGCACGGCCCGAACGCCGCGTTGCACGGCGCCGGTGATGGAGACGCTCAGCGACGATTCGGGCTGATCGAACTCGAGGACGGCCGCGCTGCCGATGCCGCTCCTATCGCCACTCGGCACCTGGCACCCTTGCCGCCGCGTCGGCCGTGGCCAGAGCAACAAAGCGACCGGCGTCGGTGAACGCGAGCCCTTGCGACGCAAGCCACCCGAGCCACTCCTCGAGCTCGGCGTCCCCGGGGAAGGCCACATCGAGACGGCCGAGCCCCTTGGCCAACGAAGCGGGTCCGTGACCGCCTGCGAGCAGTCGATAGCCGACGACCTGCCACGCGTCACGCAGAACGTGCTCTCGTGGCTCTCGATGCGATCGGCGGTCGGCGATCACGAGCTCGTCGCCGTGCTCTTCGAACGTCAGCGTGGAGGTGAAGTAGGCGTCCTGCCAGACGGACACCGCGTCGAGCAGCGTCTTCTCGACCTGGCCGCCGATGCCGGCGTTCTCGCAGTCGAAGATGAACACGAGGTCCATGAGCTCGCGCTCGGGAAGGTCGTAGACGTGGCGGTAGAACGCGGCCGGTCGCCGAACCCCGAAGCCGAGGTCCGGACGCTGGTGGTACGGGCTGAAGCGCTCGAGTGCAATGCGGGTGGCGATGCGCGGGGGCTGAAGGTGATGGAGGTTCGGCATCTGGGTGATGATCGGCCAATAGTCGTCGGGCTCTTCACCCGGGAACCCGTAGAGGTAATTCCACGGTGTGGTGACGCGGCACTCCTCGCAGTCGCGCAGCAGTCGGACGTTGGTGATGCCGTCTACGCCCTTGTCCATGATCTTGAGCACTCGCGTCGAAAGGCTCTCGACGCCCGGCTGGATCTGGACGACTCCGGCCTCACCGAGTGCACGAACATGCTCCCACCGCATGTTCGACTTGACCTCGTAATGGAGGCGAAGATCCCAACCGGTCGCGGCCAGCTGCGGCAGCAGCGTGCCGATGTAATCCATGTCCATGATGTTGTCGACCATCACGACGTCGAGCACGCGGTGGCGACGAACGTGCTCGTCGATCTCGGAGAACACCCGACCGGCCGGTTTGCTGCGAAAGGCCATCGTCGAACCATTCAGGCCGCAGAAGGTGCAGTGCTTTCGCATACCCCACCAGCAGCCACGGGCCGCCTCGTGGACGAGCTTGGGCTCGAGGTACTCGCGCACAGGGCTCGAATCGATGACGTCGAAGTAATCGTCGAACGTCGGGGTCGGCACTTCGTCCATGCCGAGCGACTCTCCCGACGGCGCGTTGACAACGTTCTCGTCCCCACGCCGCCAGCACAGCCCGCCGACGCGACCGAGTGATTCGGGTTCGGCGCCGCCGTCGACGGCGTCGAGGAGTGCCACCAGGGCCTGCTCCCCTTCACCGCTCACCACGTAGTCGAGCGATCCGAAATTGCGGTGAAGGGCCGCGCCCATCGGTCCGTCGCAGTTCCCTCCGCCGAGGAGGACTCGGACGTCGGCTCGGCGTCGCTTCAGCTCGGCAGCCAGCGCCAGAGACGGCACGTTCTGCATGAACGTGGACGTGAGGCCTACGACGTCAGGGGCCGAGGCCAGCACCTCGTCGGCCGTTCGCTGCACGAACTCAGGCGCGAGCTCGCGCATCCTCCGAGCGGGACCGTCGTGCATCTGGGGCGTCGCCGGATGCGCCGCGTAGCGCTCTTCGGGCCACGTCGCGTCGCCGTACAGGGACGAGGTGAAGACCCAGTCGCCGAGACCGTGGAACAAACCGTCCTCGACGAGATCGGAGTAGTCGTCGGGCGTAACTCCGCCAGCTGTCTGATCGAGCACGTACTCGGCCCACCGCACGTTGGCGTAGTAGGTGCTCACGTCGTCGTCCGGGCGAGCCGACCGAACCACTGAGCTCAGGATGCTCAGCGGGAGCGATGGCGTATCGAGCGACTGCCAAGGCATTGTCACAAGTGATACGCGCATCTGGTGTCCTCGAGGGCCTGATGCTCAGACGCGAAACGCTGTGCCCGGCCGTGGAACCGGGCACAGCAGTATCGGGGATGACGAAGGGCTAGCGGTCGTCGTCGGAGGCCTTTTCCTCCGTACCCTCGGCCGCGTCGGCATCATCCTCGTCCGCCGGCCGTAACCCGGGGGTCAGCATGATGCCCGGTCGCTCGTTCTTGATTGCCACCTTTTCGAAGCCCATGTGCGTGCTACCTCCAGGTACGAAAGCACGTAAGTGAGCACGGTAGCGGGCGCAGCATTCGGTTGTCGATAGAAGGGATCGGCGGCGCCCAGCCATCCCGCGCGAGACTGGCGCCTCCATTCCGCCAGGCAGAGGAGGCAGCCACGTGCGACGTGGGGCGGGATTGCACCGCGGCTCCGGCGTCCTCGTGGTGGGCGGGGGGTTCCTGGGCAGTCACATCGTGGCGGGCCTGGCCGCGGAGGGCGCTCGGGTCACGGTCCTCACCCGGACTCGGCCCGAGGGCGCCGCTGCGTCCCGGATCGCGGGCGCTCGCACGGTCGTGGCCGACGCCGTCGATCCCGCAGCCGTCGGACGCGCGCTCGAGAACGTCGACCACGTCGTTTGGTGCGCGGGCGGCCTCCTGCCGGCCGATTCCAACCTCGATCCGATCGCCGACATCCGGGAGGCCCTGCCGCCGCTCCTCGCGACGCTCGAAGCGCTCCGGCGACGACCTGGCGTCGGACTGACGTTCATGTCGTCGGGCGGAACGGTGTACGGCAATCCCATGTTCCTGCCCGTCCCCGAGTCGCATCCCACGAGCCCGCTCACCTCGCACGGCGTCACGAAGGTCGCAGCCGAGCAGTACCTCGGCCTGTACCAAGACGTGTACGGGTTGCCTGTGCTGATCCTGCGCTGCGGCAACGTGTATGGCGAGGGGCAGCGCGGCGACCGCAGCCAAGGCGTTATCGCCGCGGGCCTCACCGGCGTCCAGACCGGCCGGCCATTTCCCATGTTCGGCGACGGCTCCTCGGAACGCGACTACCTCTACATCGGTGACGTGGTCGACGTCGTCTGCGAGTTGCTCGGGCGCACCGACGTACCCAGGGTCGTGAACGTCGGCTCCGGACGGGGCGCCACCGTGGAAGAGGTGGTCGCGTCGATCGAATCGGTGACCGGCACGACCATGACCCTCGATCCGCGACCGGCTCGCCCGGGTGACGTGTCGCGGATCGTGCTCGACACGAGCCTCCTGCAGTCCCTCGTCCCGTTCGATCCACTCCCGCTTCGAGATGGCATCGCTCTTACCTGGACCGCGCTCGTCGAAGGTGAATTCGCATCGCGGTGACCTCGCTGCACCGGCTGCTCGCGCAGCTCCTCCGCATCGGAGCCCGAACTCGGCACCACGCCCGCCGGGCCCTGCGAGCGGTACGCAGGGCCGGGCCGGGCCGGTCGAACGGGGCCGTGGAGTCCGCTCGCAGCTCGCTCGCGGACGTCGTGCACGTGACCGGCTGGGCGTACTGCCCGAACGAGCCCGTCGAAACCGTCGTGATCCTCATCGACGGCGAGCCCCGGGCCGTGGCCGAGCTCGGCGTGCCGCGCCGGGATGTCGCCGCCGCCTTCCGCTACGCGGCCGGAAGCGGGCGAGCCGGTTGGTCGGCGACCTTCGCGGTCCCTGAGTTGGCGGGCGTCCGGGTGGCGGTCGGCGCCCTGGCCGTCACGACCGCCGGCCTCGTCGAGCGCTTCGACCCCGTGCCGGTCACGGTGGCGACCGAGGAGGAGGCCGGACGAGAGGGGTGCATCGAGATCCCGGTCTCGGGCGCCGAGGTGCCGCCCGATGTCGTGACCGTGGAGGGATGGGCCCTACCCCGAGAGCCGCTGGCCCGCGTGGAGCTTCGCGTCGACGGCCGGAGCGCCGGACTCGCGCGCCCGCTGGCCGCGCCGCGTCCCGATCTCGCGCCGTCGCCGCGGCCAACCGCTCCGCTCGCCGGGTTCGTCCACACCGTCGACCTGGGTGCGCGCGAGTCCGGCGATCGCGTGCGCATCAACGGCGACGTCGTCACGCGCAGCGGGCAGCACATGGCGCTCGAAAGCATCGAGGTCGTCGTACGGAGCCGCCCCGACGCGTCGGCCGTCCCGCGCGGCGTGGACACGCTGCGGGCACGGGTCGCCGACGCCTGCGCGCGCCCATCCGCGGTCGCGGAGCCGCCGGTGCGGCTGCTCGTCGTCACACACCACCTCGGCCTCGGCGGCGGCCAGCTGTATCTGGCGGAGCTGCTCCGCCGCCTTCTCGTCGAGCTCGACATCTCGTGCCTCGTCGTCGCGCCCCGTGACGGGCCGCTGCGCGCCGAGTTCGAGGACCTCGGCGCGACCGTTCACCTGAGCGGCGAGTTCCCAGCCGCATCGCCAGAGCGCTACGAGGCCACGCTGCTCGAGCTGGCCACGCTCGCACGCGAGCACGGCTGCAACGTCGCTGTGGTCAACACCATGGGCGCGCACATCGGCGCCGATCTCGCGCGCCGGCTGTCGATCCCGGCCGTGTGGGCGATCCACGAGAGCTACACGCTGGGCGAGTTCTGGCTCGCCGCGTACGGTGCCGACGGGAGCCACCCGTACGTGAGAGCGCAGGCGATCGAAGCGCTCCGCAGCATGGCGACACTCGTGTTCGAGGCCGACGCGACCCGGCGCGAATACGAGCCGTACGGCGACGGCGGTCGCCTCATCACGGTGCCGTACGGCATCACCGTGGCGGACATCGACCGCTACCGGGCCGACGCGGACCGCGCCGGCCTCCGCCACGCTACCGGCATCCTGGACGGCGCCAACCTCCTCTTGTGCATGGGCACCTACGAGCCGCGCAAGGCGCAGGGTGCCCTCGCGCTCGCCTTTGCAGAGGTCGCCGACGAGTTCCCCGACACGGTGCTCGCATTCGTCGGTGACACGGGCGAGCCGTACGCCCAGGCCGTCCACGACGTCGTGGCGCGGCTCGGCCTCCGGGATCGAGTTCGCCTCGTGCCGATCGTCGCCGACAGCTACGCCTGGTACCTGATGGCCGACGCGTTCGTCAGCGCCTCCGATGTCGAGTCGCTTCCGCGCTCGGTGCTCGAAGCCATGGCGTTCGAGGTGCCAGTGCTGGCCGCGTCGGTCTACGGGCTCCCCGAGCTCATCGACGACGGCACCAACGGCCTGCTCTGCGCGCCGCGAGACGTCGACGCGCTCGTTGCGGGTCTCCGGCGGCTGCTCGGCCTCGCGCCCGAGCAACGGGCCGCGCTCGGCGTCGCCGCGGCCAAGCTCGTGCGGGACCGGTACGACGCCTCCGGCTATGCCGGGGTGTACCGGACCCTGGTGCGCGGTCTGCTGGCGAACCCGACGGCGCTGCCGCACGATCTGCTCGCACCGTGAGAGCGCCGTCCGCCGGTTGGCCCGCGGGCAGTCCTCACGTGCTCGTCACCGACGGGTGGTTGGCCAACGCCGGTGACGCGGCCATCGCCCTCGCCGTCGATCGGCTCGTTCGGTCGGTGTGGCCCGATGCAGCCGTGCTGCACGCCGCCTACCACGCCGACCTCGTCGGAGACGAGGTCCCCGAGCTCGATTTCGTCCCGCCGATCGACGCGCTGCTCGGCGTCGACGGCGCCGGCCCGGCCCCGGGCGCGTGGGCGTCGTCCGGGGAGCGCCTCGTGCGCGACGCCGATCTCGTCGTGAGCCAGGGCGGCGGGTTCCTGCTCGAGCACTACGCGCCGTGGCCTCGGCTGTTCGCGCACGTCCGAGTGGTCGACTTGGGCGTGCCACTCGTCATCCTCGGCCAGACGATCGGGGCGTTCCGGGCGGCGCGCGCACGTGCTTTGCTCCGCCGATCGCTCGGCGCGGCTTCGGCCATCAGCGTCCGCGACGCGCCGTCCGTCGCGCACGCGGTCGAGCTCGGCGTGAGCCGGTCGCGGGTCGTGCAGACGTCGGACCTGTCGCTGCTCCTGTTCCCCGACCCCCCGACGGCTCAGCCCGAAGCGGCCACCCGGTCCGGCGTCGCGGTCGTGCTCACGTGCCACGAGCAGCAGACACCAGGCAGCGACGCCGACCGTGCGCGGCTGAGCACGCGGTTGCTGACCGAAGTGCTCGACCAGCTTGGGGACGAGAGGGTGACGCTGCTGTCGACGGTGCAGGGCCTCGGAGCGCGCGGTGTCGAGGACGACGGCGAGATCGCCGAGGCGGCCGTGACCGCTCTCACACCGGCCGAGCGACAGCGGGTCGACACCATTAACGGCTACGTCGGCCCTCACGCGGCTATCGAGACGCTGGCGCGTCACCGAGCGGTCGTGACCCAGCGTCTGCATCCCGCCTTGTTCGCGCTCTCGCAAGGCGTCCCGACCGCGCTGCTCGTCGACGCCGACAAGGTCGGGGTGCTCGACGGTGTCGACCTTGGGCGCGCTCGCTGCACACACCCGGCCGACTCGGAGGCACGCGCCGCCGCGCTGACCAGCGCTCTCGCTCCGAACGCGCGCCGCGGCGTCGACCTCTGGGAGGCCCTGACGCCCGCTCGCGACCGTGCAGCGCACAACCGCGACGTCCTCGACGAAGTCCTGCCGGTCCGCACCGTTTAGGGCTCGACCGTCTCCGCCCGCACGGCGTCGAAGAAGGCCTCGGCCTCGCGGCCGGTCGTCTCGCGCAGCGGCCGCCACAGGAGGAGCGCCATGGCGACCAACGTCACGGCCGAGCCCACGAAGTAGGCGAGCTCGGCGCGCAGGAGTACGTCGCTGCCGCCGACGACCACCGCAATGAGAAAGGCGACGACGCCGAGCACCCAGGCGAGCGCGTAGCGTCCGTGGTGCTCCAGGGCGATGAGCGCCTGCCCCAAGGTCAAGGCGAGCATGTACAAGGCTGATCCGAACCCGAGCAGCGCCATGTCACGCGCACCGAGCTGGAAGTCACTGCCGAAGAACGTGCGCACCGCCCACGGTCCGAGCAGGGTCGAGCCGATCGCGGACGCAGCGCCGATCGCAATCACCGCGAGCGTGAGCTTGCGCAGACCGGCGCGGAACGCCTCCCGCTCGCCCGCACCGCGCTGCTCCGACAACTCGGGCACCAGCGTCGCCTGAATTGCCTGGAAGAAGTAGAGCGGGACGCGAGAAAGGAGCATGCCGGCGAAGATCCAGCTGGTCTGCTGCGACTCGGAGCTGCTCGACAGCAGCTGCACGACGACCGCGGCGGCGTTGAGGAGCGCGAGCGCGAGCGCCGACCCGGCAACCAGAAAGCCGATGTTGGTGGAGATCTCCGCCCACGACGCCGGCGGTCCGGGCTCGATCAACCCCTTCTGGCCCCGGAGCGCGATCGCGACGGCCGCGAACGGCGCCGCCGCGACGAGCAGCCCGTAGGGCCCGGCGGTCTCGACGCCGACGACGGCAAGGACGATGCACGCGACCAGACGCAGGATCCCCTCGCTGCCGACGAGCAGGCCGTACGGATTGAACCGGTCGTATCCCGCGAGCACACCGCGGGTCATGTGCTCGGCGAGATACCCGATGAGCATGATCGCCAACGCCCACACCAGCAGCGACTGGCCCTTGAACAACAACTCGACAAGAGGGGAGACGAGCGCGGCAACGAGGATCACGACCACGAGGCCAAGTG
>JBKPDN010000054.1:0-9549 GCA_046727875.1 Actinomycetota bacterium
ACGCGAAGGGGCAGATCAGGGCGCGGCATCCGGAGCAGCCTACTGGCGGCAGGGGTGCGGGTAACCTCCGCTCGATGCCGTCCGTCCCGCCCTCGGCACGCCCGCGATGAACACAATCTTCACCGGACCGCGACCCGGCGCCGACCGGGCCGTGCTCCTCGCGCACGGCGCGGGGTCCGACATGCACGCGGCGACGCTCGCGGCAGTGGCCGACGCGCTCGCCGGCGCCGGGATCCCGTCGCTCCGGTTCAACTACCCGTACCGCGACGCGGGCCGGAAGTCGCCCGACCGGGCCGCGGTGCTCGATGCCGCCACGCGCGAGGCGGCGGCTGACCTCGCGTCCCGAACCTCTTTGCCACCCGAGCGCCTGGTGCTCGGCGGCCGATCGATGGGCGGCCGGTACTGCTCCCTGATCGTCGGCGCCGACGAGGACCCCGTCCTCGCGCTCGGCCTGCTCCTGCTCGGCTATCCGCTCCACGCGCCGGGAAAGCCGGACCAACTCCGGGTCGAGCACTTTCCCCGGCTGCTCGTGCCGTGTCTGTTCGTGAGCGGCACGCGCGACGCACTCGCCGGGCAGGCCGCGCTCACCAAGGCGGTGAAGGCGATCAAGGGGCCGGTCACGATGCACTGGCTCGAGTCGGCCGATCACGGCTACCGGCCGAAGAAGGCGTCGGGCCGCACGCTCGACGACGTGACCGCCGAAGTGGCGCGTGTCGCGGTCGACTGGGTGGGCGCGCTGCCGGGATGACTAGTCGCCGGTCCTTCCGTCGATCTGCTCGCGCATGAGGTCGAGGTGGCCGGCGTGGCGCGCCGTCTCCTCCAGCAGGTGCACGACGATCCACCGCAGCGAGACGCGCCCGTAGAAGGGCGACGCATTCTGGCTGAGGTCGTCGAGTGACGACGCGGCCACGATCCGTCGCGAGTGCTCGGTCGATTCACGGTAGAACGCGACGACCGAGGCCACCGTCTCGCCCGGCTCGATGCGGAAGAGAGCGTCGGGATCCTCGTCGCTCGCTCCCGTGTCGATGCTCTCGCCGGCGAATCGCTCGCGGAACCAGCTCTGCTCGACGTCACCGAGGTGCTTCACGACGCCGAGGGGGCTCAGGCCCGTCGGCGTCATGACGCGGCTCGCGTCGTCGAGCGACAGGTCTGCGACCTTGTTCTCCACAATCGCCCGGTACCAGTCGAGGAACCCGTTCAGGAGCTCCGGCTCGCGGTCCCGACCCCCGAGGGCGGACGAAGCTTCCGTCATGAGCCGGATCGTATGCGTACCGGACATCCGTCACACTGGAGAAAACCGACCGCCGCGGGCCGCGAACTCCGCGCGAAAGCTCGATGAATCAGCCGCAATTGTTCGGGCCGCGGCGTTCGCACCTGCGAGACTGTTCGTCATGCGAGTCCGCCGCTACTTCGCCTTCGTCGACCTCTGCGGGTTCACCCGTTTCACCGAGGTGCACGGTGACCAGGAGGCCGTCGCCGTCCTTACCGGCTTCCGTACGCTCGCGCGCGATCTGGCGTCCGAGCACGGCGTGCGAGTCGCGAAGTGGCTCGGCGATGGCGCGATGTTCGTCAGCACCGACGGCTTCGCGCTCGCGGCGGCGCTCCTCGAGCTCCGGCAGCGCGCAGCCGATTCGGTCGACCTGCCGATTCGGGCGGGGATGTCCGGGGGCGAGGTGATCATCTTCGAGGGCGACGACTACATCGGCGGCCCGGTGAACCTTGCCGCGCGCCTCAGCGACGCCGCCGCACCCGGCGAGGTGCTCGCGAACGCCGACATGGCCCAGTTCGTGCCCGAGGAGGGCGACGTGCGGGCGGTCGAGCCGCAGATGATCTCGGGGTTCGTGACACCGGTCGACATCGTGGTCGTCGGCTTTGCCGACCCGATCACCGGGACGCACGAGATCATCGCCAGCTGAGCCTCCGCCCGACGGCGCGACCGGGCACTACCCTCACGGCGATGGCGCTCACGACCCTCCGCTTCGATCGCGACGGTCCGATCGGGTGGCTTCGACTCTCCCGACCGGACCGACTCAACTCGTTCACGCCCGAGATGTGGCGAGAGCTGCGCGAGCTCGGCGAGGAGCTGCGCGACGACGCCGACCTGCGCGCCCTGATCGTGATCGGCGAAGGCCGTGCGTTCTCCAGCGGCATCGACACCTCGGTCTTCGCCGGTGACACCCTCGACGGCAACACGCTCGAGACGGATCAGGATGCCGGACCGCGCCACGACGATCCCGCCGTCGACGCGATCATGACGACGCAGGACTCGTACACGTGGCTCGAGGAGGCGCCGTACGTGACGATCGCCGCCGTGCGCGGCTACGCGCTCGGCGCCGGGCTCCAGCTCGCGCTGGCGTGCGACCTGCGCGTGTTGGCCGAGGAAACCAAGGTCGGCCTGCTCGAGTTCAAGTACGGGATCATCCCCGACCTCGGCGGCACGCAGCGGCTGCCGCGCCTCGTCGGCGCGGCCAAGGCCAAGGAGCTCGTCTTCACCGCTGCGCAGATCGACGCCGGCGAGGCGCAACGCATCGGCGTCGCGGAGCACGTCGTGCCGGACGCCGAGCTCGAGCCCACGGTGCGCGAGCTGGCGGCGACGATCGCGGCCCAGCCGCCGCTCGCCGTGCAGGGCGCCAAGCGGGCGATCAACGTCGCCGGCACGGTCGAGACTCGCGAAGGGCTCCGCGTCGAGGCGGAGAACCAGGCGGTATGCCTGCGGTCCGACGACATGAAGGAAGCGATCGCCGCGTTCGTCGAGCAGCGGGCGCCGAACTATCACCGTCGGTAGCACGATGGATGCATTCGTCGTTCGCGCCGGCGGTCCGCTGTCGGGCACCGTGCGGGTGTGCGGCGCGACTAAGAACGCCGGGCTCAAGCAGATGGCGGCGGCGCTGCTCGCGCCGGGTGTCACGGTGCTCCGGAACCTCGACCCGGTCCTCGACCTGGACGCGATGCTCGACGTGATGCGCGCCATCGGCGCCGGCGTCGAGTGGACGGGCGACAACGAGCTCACCATCGACGCCACCGGCCCGCTCACACCGGAGGCGCCGTACGAGCTCGTCAGCCGCATGCGAGCGTCGATCAACGTCCTCGGTCCGCTGCTTGCGCGGTGTGGCGAGGCGCGCGTCGCGATGCCGGGCGGTGACAACATCGGGAGCCGCAAGCTCGATATGCACTTCCGTGGCCTCGAGGCCATGGGCGCCGAGCTCCAGATCGTGCACGGCCTCATCGAAGCCCGATGCGAGGCGCTGTGCGGTACGCGCATCGTTCTCGACTTCCCGAGCGTCGGCGCGACGGAGAACTTGCTCACGGCGGCCGTGCTCGCCAAGGGTCAGACCGTCCTCGACAACGCCGCGCGCGAGCCCGAGATCACCGACCTGGCTGTGTTCCTCAACCGCATGGGCGCAAAGGTGCACGGCGCGGGCACGTCGACGATCGAGGTCGAGGGCGTCGAGGGCCTGACCCCGGTGGAGGCGGAGGTGATGGGGGACCGCATCGAGGCCGGCACGATCCTCATGGCGTGCGGCGTCGCGGGGGGCGAGGTCACGGTCGAGGGCACGCGCATGGAGCACCTCGAGATCGTGGCGCTCAAGCTCGGCGAGATGGGCCTGCAGGTGTCGCCCACGCCCGACGGGCTGTGGGCGCGCTGCGACGAGCGGCTCCGGGCCGTCGACGTGGCGACCCTCCCGTACCCGGGCTTCGCCACCGACTTCATGCCGCTGGTCGTCGCGCTCCTTGCGACCGCCGACGGCTCGGCCATCGTGACCGAGAACGTGTTCGACAACCGCTTCGGCTTCGTCGACGAGCTCCACCGCATGGGCGCCGACATCCGCAACGAGGGGCGCCATGCCGTGGTCCGCGGCGTCGACCGGCTTTCGGGCGCCCCGGTGCGCGCGCAGGACGTCCGCGCCGGCGCCGCGCTCGTGGTCGCCGGCCTCGCCGCCGAGGGCGAGACTCGCGTGCTCGATCCGTACCACGTCGACCGGGGCTACCCCGACCTCGCCGGCCAGCTCCAGGCGCTGGGAGCCGACGTCCGGCGCGTCCGGCCCGCCGCCGGCTGAACGCAACGCCTCGAGGCGAGAGGCTGATCTGCGGGGTTCCGCCGGGGGTGGGAAGGCGTGGGACAATGGTGGCGTTGCAACGCCTTGCAGCCGCAGGCGGGGCGAATCGGGGCGAGACCGTCGTGGGAACGGAGCACTGAGCATGCCGACCGAGACCAGCACCGACGACCGGGAAGCCGGCGTTCTCGAGGCGATCGACGCCATCCGCCCCGCGCTCCAGAGCGACGGTGGCGACATCATCTTCAACGGCATCGACGCCGACAACGCCGTCCACGTCACGCTGGTGGGGGCGTGCGGCACGTGCCCGGTGTCGATGATGACGCTCAAGGCCGGCGTCGAGCGCATCATCATGGACCGGGTCCCGGGGATCACCGAGGTGATCTCCGAATAGAAGCCCCGAACAGCCCTTCCGAGCTGGTCGACGCGGCCCGGCAAGGGGACCGCGCCGCGATCGCCAAGCTCATCTCGCTCGTCGAGGCGGGCGGCGAGACCGCGACGAAGGCGGTCGGCCGCCTGTACATGAGCACCGGCAGCGCGTTCACGATCGGCATCACCGGCGCGCCGGGCTCGGGCAAGTCGACGCTGACGGACAAGCTCATCAGCCTGATCCGCCACCGCGGCGTCGAGGTGGGCGTGCTCGCCGTCGACCCCAGCAGCCCCTTCAGCGGCGGCGCCATCCTCGGCGACCGCATCCGCATGCAGGACCACGCCACCGACGAGGGCGTGTTCATCCGCTCCATGGCCACGCGCGGTCATCTGGGCGGGCTGTCGCTGGCGACGCCGCAGGCGGTACGCATCCTCGACGCCGCGGGAAAGCCGTGGATCATCATCGAGACCGTCGGCGTCGGGCAGGTCGAGGTCGAGGTGGCCGGCGCCGCCGACACCACGGTCGTCGTGGTGAACCCGCGGTGGGGCGACGGCGTGCAGGCCAACAAGGCGGGTCTGCTCGAGATCGCCGACGTGCTCGTCGTCAACAAGGCCGACCGCGAAGGCACTGCCGACACCGTGCGCGACCTCGACCAGATGCTCGATCTCGCCGGGGAGCGGGACTGGCGGCCCCCGATCGTCGAGACCGTCGCCACCGACGGCCGTGGGGTCGAGGACCTGTGGCAGGCGATCCTCGATCACCGCGCCCACCTGGAGACGGACGGCCGACTCGAGCGCCGGCGGGACGCGCGACTGCGGGAGGAGCTGCGGGCGATTGTCTTCGAGCGGCTCCGGGACCGCGTCGACACGACGTGTCAGGGCGAGCGGTTCGACGGTCTGGTCTCCAAGATCGCGGCGCGTGAGCTCGATCCCTACGCAGCCGCCGACGAGCTGCTGACCTAGCCTTCCCCGAGGTGGACGATCACCCGCTGGCCGTGATGCTCGTGGCGGCCGCGCGGGGTGACCCGCCGGCCCCCGACGGGTTCGTCGACGTCATGCCGTCGCCGGGCGGCCCCGCCGACGCCATCGTCGACTTCACCGCCCACCTGGTCGTGGCGGCCGACGTGCCCGCCGACGACGTCCTGAACCAGCTCGTGGACGGCGACCTGTCCGCGTGGACGCACCCCTCCTTCCAGCTGTGGCTGGCCGACCGGCTCGGCAGCAAACCGGGGAGTCGCGACCTCGTCATGGCGGCGCCGCCTGCAGACGAGCACGACCTCGACCTCGCGCCGCGGGACGACCTCGGTGGCCATGACCGCGTGCGGCGCGCGGCGCGGTATCGCACGGACCTGCGGGTGTTCACGGACTCCGACGACCTCGGCGTCCTCGTGGTGGGACGCGGCCTCGCCGGCCGGTGGGAGTGCGCCTTCGAGGTCGAGCGGGCCGGTCGCAACCGGGGCCTCGGGCGACGCCTCGCGCTCGCCGCCCGGGCCCTCGTCCCCGCAGAGGAGATCCTCTTCGCGCAGGTGGCGCCGGGCAACGTGGCCTCGGTGCGCGCGCTCCTGTCCGCAGGGTTCCGACCCATCGGCGGCGAGGTGCTGTTCCCGCGCCACAAGTAACCTCCGGCCGCGGACGCGGCCAGAGGAGGACGCATGCCCGAGTTCGTGCATCCCGAGCGGCGCGCGGACGGCGTCGCCGTGGTCCGCATCGAGCGGCCGCCGCTCAACGCGCTGTCGCTGGCCGTGCTCGACGAGCTCGCCGCTGCCGCGCGCGAGCTCGCCGGCGACCCGGCGGTGAAGGCGGTCGTCGTGCTCGGCGGGGCCAAGGCGTTCGCGGCGGGCGCCGACATCAGTGAGTTCGGCGGCCCGGCCGAAGCGCGTGAGTTCGGGCGGCGCTTCCGGGCCGCGTTCGATGCCATCGGCGAGATCCCGCGTCCGGTGATCGCGGCGATCAGCGGCGTGGCGTTGGGGGGCGGCCTCGAGCTCGCCCTCGCGTGCGACCTGCGCGTCGCTGCCGACAACGCGCGCGTCGGCCAGCCCGAGGTGCTGCTCGGCGTCATCCCCGGAGCAGGGGCGACCCAGCGCCTCCCCCGGCTGGTCGGACCGGCACGGGCGAAGGAGCTCATCTGGAGCGGCCGGCAGGTGAAGGCGGACGAGGCGCTCGCCATGGGCATCGTCGACCGGGTGGTGCCGGCGGGGGAGCTCCAGGACGCGGCGCTCGACTGGGCGGCGTCGTTCGCCCCGGGACCGGTCGTCGCCATGGGTGTCGCGAAGATCGTGATCGACGGCGGCCTCGACGGCACGCTCGCGACCGGACTCGACCTCGAAGCCGAGGCGTTCGCCGAGATCTTCGACACCGAGGACGCCGCCACCGGCGTCAGCAGCTTCCGCGAGCACGGCCCGGGCCGGGCGAAGTTCGTCGGTCGTTAGCCGGTCGCCGTCGCAAGCACCGGCTCCTGCGGCGCCGGTCGGCGAAGCCGCCGTCGCCGCGCGCTAGCCGTAGGCCTCACGCAGCTGTCGCGCCGCCAGCTCGGGCGGCACGGTGTTCACGAGGATGCCGGTGCCCTGCTCGAACCCGGCCGGTACCGCGAACCGGGTCTGGATCTCGATGTACCAGTGGAACGAGTCGGGCCCGGCGCCGGGCGGAGCATTCATGACGACCAGGTTGTAGGGCGCGTCGCCGATCGCGGCCGCGAGCCGCGCGAGCGCGCCACGCGCCGCGTGCGCAACCGCCTCGATCTGCGTGTCCACGTCTTCGAAGCGGGCGCCCGGGGCGCGTAACGCGACGCGGAGCTCGTACGGCGTGCCCGGAGCGGACGGACACCAGACGGGAGCCGACCCGTCGACGACGAGCAAGCCGTCCCCAGCCGAGTCGAGCTCGGCGACGACGAGATCGTGGCCGGCGGCGGTGAAGCGCTCGACTGCCTGCTCCACAGCCGGGGGCACGAGGTCGATCGCGACGACCTGCGCGTGCGGATGCTCGATCGACGCGCCTGCGGCTCGGCCGTGGTTGATCGAGACCTGCACGAATGCATGGCCGGCGGCGAGGTGGTGGCGGACCCGGTCCCGCAGGACCGTGAACACCTCGACCGCCTGCTGCTCGGTGAGCTGCGCGAACGACGTGCCGTGCGCAGGCGAGAGCACGACGACCTCGTGCGCGCCCGTCGCGCCCGGGCCGGCGTCGGCGCCTCCGACGATGGGGTAGAGGTTCGGAACGACGCGCACGCGCCAGCCGGGCGTGTCGGGCGCCCCGTCACCTGTCCGGTACACCTCGGGCGGCGTCAGCGCCTCGTGGCCCGGACAGAACGGACAGTCCGCGACCGTCGCGGGCGCGTCCGGCGCAGCCGGCGGGAACGTCTGCGGGCGTGCCGCTCGCCCCGGCGCGAGCAGCACCCAGCGACCGGTCACGTCGTCGCGCCGGAGCTCGGACATCTATTCCTCCTCTCGCAGTCGCAGGCTCCTGCTTTGCGACGACGGTCGGCAAAGCCGCCGCCGCCGCGGGCGAGGCTAGAGGGGGTCGGTAGCCTGGTGACGTGACACGGATCTCGCACGTGCGCGTGGCGATTCTCGGCGGCGGGCCCGCCGGCAACACCTGCGCCTCCGTCGCCGCCACGCTCGGGGCGGAGGTGACGCTCGTCGAGCGCGACGTGCTGGCGGGCGCCGCCCACCTGTGGGACTGCATCCCCTCGAAGGCGATGATCGCCACCGGCGGTGAGCTCACCGAGCTGTCCCGCAGCCACGTGATGGGCCTCCGCGCCGAGGGGGCGGTCGATCTGGACGCGCTGCGCGAGCGGGTGGCGTCGATCGAGCAGCGGCTGCACGAGTCGATCGTCGACCTGCTCGACTCGCAGGGCGTCCGGCTGCTGCGCGGCACCGGCCGCCTCAAGGGACCGCACGAGCTGGTGGTCGAGACGGCCCGGGGCCTCGAGGAGCTCGAGGCCGACTTCATCGTGGTCGCCACCGGGTCACGGCCGCGCGTTCCCGAGTTCGCGGCGGTCGACGGCGAACGGGTGCTCACGACGCGGCAGTCGTACCCGCCTCCCGAGCTCCCCGAGCACGCGGTGATCATCGGGTCGGGTGTCACCGGGGTCGAGTTCACGCACATGTTCGACGCGCTGGGCTCCAGCGTGACGCTGCTCGTGTCGCGCCAGCAGGTGCTGCCGTTGAAGGACCCGGAGGTGGCCGCCGCGCTGGAGGAGGAGTTCCTCCGCCGGGGCGTCAACCTGCTCAAGGGAGCGCGCGCGACCGGCATCGAGCGAACAGGTGACACGGTGCACGTGGCGTGCGAGGACGGCCGGGTGGTCCACGGCTCACACGCAGTCCTCGCGGTCGGGTCGATCCCCAACAGCGAGGACCTCGGCCTCGAGGAGGCCGGCGTCGAGGTCGACCGCGCCGGCTACATCCCTATCGACCACCACTGCCGCTCGAAGGTGGAGCACATCTACGCCGCCGGCGACGTCTCCGGCAAGCTGCCGCTGTCGTCGGTCGGAGCGATGCAGGGCCGCAAGATCGCCGAGCACGTCATGGGCTTGCAGAACCGCCCGCACCGTCACCTCGACTACGACAAGGCGGCGCAGGCGATCTTTACCGATCCCGAGATCGCCGACGTCGGTCTGGTCGAGGCGGAGGCGTTCGCGGTCGGGAGGAAGATCCGCGTCACCAAGGTGCCGTTCTCGTCCAACGCCAAGGCGCACATCAAGGGTGACCCGCGCGGCTTCGTGAAGATCCTCTCGGACCCCGCCACAGGTGTGGTGCTCGGTGGATCGATCGTGGGCCGCAACGCGGCCGAGCTGATCAGTGTGGTGGCGGTGGCGGTGACCAACGGGCTGCGCGTCGTCGACATCGTCGACTCGCTGCTCGTGCACCCGACGCTGGCGGAGTCGCTCGCCGAAGCCGCGTCCTGACGACTACCGCGATTTTGGCGTCGCTGCACCGGACATATGGCGGCGGGGCGACGCCAAAAACCCGGGTGGGGCTACGCGACGAGCTCGCCGCGGGTAACGGTGACCGCGCGGCCTCCGAGGGCCGTGCGGTCACCGTCGACGCGTACCTGTACGACGCCGCCGCGTGCCGACGCCTGGTAACCGGTCAACTCGGTCTTGCCGAGCCGTTCCGCCCAGTAGGGG
>JBKPDN010000055.1:0-3183 GCA_046727875.1 Actinomycetota bacterium
ACGTAGCCGTCGATCTGGCCGTCGACGTCGTACACGTACACGTAGCGGTGGGCGTGGTCGAGGTCGGTCTGAATTGCGCTCCAACGGACGTCACTGCGATCGACCGCTCCGTTGATCGCGGGCGCGACTCGCTCGTAGCACTCGCGCACTGCATCGAAGTCGGTCGCGCGCCCGGGCCGGAGGCACTCCGGCTCGCCGGGCGGCAGCGCCGCGAGCGACGCGGTCGGGACCCTCCGCACGCCGAACGCACCGCCGATCTCCCAGCCAAGCCCGCGGTAGAAGCGGGTGGTCGCCGGGTGCAGCGTGCTGACGACCAGACCCTGCTCGTGCATCAGCTCGACGGCCCGCGACAGGAGGCGCGGCGCGATCCCGCGGCCCCGATGGTCGGGGCGCACGGCGACCGATGCCACTGCGCCCATCGGCACGGAGCGACCGCCGAAGAACTGCCCCCACGGCATGACCTCGGTGGTAGCGACGAGCTCGCTGCCCGTCCAGGCACCGAGGAAGTCCTCCATGCGCTTCGACGCGCGCCACGGCTCCTCCCGTTCCGGAGGGCTCGTGAACGCCTCGCTGCACAGCGCGAACACGGCCTCGGCTTCGTCAGGGCGCGGCGCCCGGATCTCGATGTCCATCGGCTGAGAGCTTGACACGCACGCCGATGCGAACGGGCCGCGATCTCAGCAGCCGGGGTCGCTCAGACCTTGAACGCCGACGGGCAGATGTCGGCGAGCAAGCAGACGTCGCAGCGCGGCTTGCGCGCCTTGCAGACCTGCCGCCCGTGCAGGATCAGGCGCAGCGACAGCGCACCTCGCTCCTCGGGCTCCACGATGCCGTTGAGGTCGAGCTCGATCTTCACCGGGTCGGTCTCGTTCGTGAGCTTCAGGCGGCGGACCAACCGGGTGACGTGCGTGTCGACCGGGAGCCCGGGCAGGTCGAATGCGACCGAGCGAATCACGTTGCCCGTCTTGCGACCGACGCCGGGGAGCTTCACCAGATCGTCCAGGTCGCGCGGGACCTCGCCGCCGAAGTCCTCGTCGACACCCTGGGCCATGCCGATCAGGCTGCGAGTCTTCGAACGGAAGAACCCGGTCGAGTGGATGAGCTTCTCGAGCTCGTCGGGGTTGGCGTGCGCGAGATCCGAAGGCGTCGGGTACCTCTCGAAGACCGAGGGCGTGACCTTGTTGACCATCTCGTCGGTCGACTGCGCCGAGAGGATCGTCGCCACGAGGAGTTGGTACGGATCGGCGTACTGGAGGGCGCACAGCTCCGACGCGGTACCCGGGTACTCGTCGGCGAGACGTTTCACGACTTCCGCCGCGCGCTGCTTGGCTCCTCGCGGCCGGGCCATCGGCCGAACATACCGCGGGTACGCAAGTAGCCTCGCTGCTGTGATCCGCACGCGGCTGCTGCAACCGGTCGCGCCGGCTGATCTCGTCACGGTGACGCGGCTGCACGACGACGCCGAGGCCATCGACGGTCATCCTTCGCTCGGCGAGGCCGTGTGGCGCGACCTCGACCGGCCGCTCGAGCCCGGTTCGGCCGGCGTGCTCGCCACCGTTGACGGGCGCGACGAGCCCGTCGGCTATGCGCACGTGTACCGCAGCGACAACGTCGCGCCCCCGCACTGGGGCGTCGGTTTGGTGGTGCACCCGAGCTTCCGCGACAACGAAGTCGAGGTGGCGCTGCTCGAGACGGCGGCTGCGCATGTGGCCGCCGAGGGCGGCGGCGTTCTCATCCTGTGGATCTTCGACCCGGACGAGGGCGACGATGCAGCCGCCGCGCGAGCCGGGTTCCACCACCAGCGCGACCTGCTGCAACAGCGAGTCCCGATCCCCCTCGCCGAGCAACCGAGATGGCCCGCCGGGATCGAGGTGCGGCCGTTCATCCCCGGTCAGGACGACGCCGCCTGGCTCGAGGTCAACAACCGCGCGTTCGCCGATCACCTGGAGCAGGGCGGCTGGGTCGAGGCCACCCTCCAGCGGCGGATGGCCGAGCCGTGGTTCGACCCGAAGGGCTTCTTGCTGGCGTTCGACGACGACGGGCTCGCCGGGTTCTGCTGGACCAAGGTGCACCCGCCCACGCCTACCGATCCCGAGCTCGGTGAGATCTTCGTCATCGGCGTCGACCCGTCACGCCAGGGCACGGGGCTGGGCCGGGCGCTGGTCGTGGCCGGCCTGGCCTCGCTGGCCGAGCGGGGTGTGCGAACCGGCAAGTTGTTCGTGGACGGGGACAACGAGGCCGCCCTCGCCCTCTATGCGGCGCTCGGGTTCACGACGTATCGCGTCGACCGGGCCTACGAGCGTGAGGTTCCCTCGGCGTGAGCGCGCACCCGGCCTCAACTTGGGCCACAATGGCGCCGTGAACGAACGGAAGTTCCTCAACCAGGCGCAACCCCAGACGCTGGTCCTCGGCACGCTGCTGCTCTACATCAACGCTGCCTTCGGCCTGCTGTTCGGGATCATCGCCACATCGCTCCTGCTCGGCCTGGCAACGATCGTCGGCCTGGCGATCGGCGGCTACGGGATCGCCAACGAGTGGAAGTGGGCGTACCCCGTGGCGGTCGTCGCGGCCGTGCTCCAGCTCATCATGCTCCTTGCCGTGTTCGGCGCCGACGTGATCCAGTTCCCGGTGATCATCACGCTGCTGTTCGACGCCGCGCTCGTCGGCCTGCTCCTCCACCCCGAGAGTCGCTCCTACCAACGCATCTGGTTCAAGTAGACCGGAGCGGGAGCCCGGTGCGCGGGCATCGCTGGCAGTCGTACGACTCGGTCGCCGGCGCATACCACCGCGTGTGCGTCCCCGGTTACGAGCCGCTGGCGCGTGATCTCGTCGACCTCGTCGGATTGGAGCCCGGCGCGGCCGTGCTCGACGTCGGGACCGGCACCGGCGTCGTCGCCGGCGTCGCAGGCCCGCGAATCGGGAGCGGGTTGCTCGTCGGGGTGGACCCGTCGGTGACGATGCTGGAGCTCGCTCGGGCAAAGACACCCGTGATCGCAGTCGCGGGCAAGGCGCCCGGGTTGCCGCTCCTCGCCCGCACGTTCGATGTCGTTGTCGCCAACCTGGTGATCTCGCACGTCGAGCGGTACGAAGACGCGCTGGCCGACATGGTGCGGGTCCTGCGCCCCGGCGGGCGCCTCGGCGTCACGACGTGGGGGTCGCTCGATGACGACCGGGACGACGACC
>JBKPDN010000056.1:0-6392 GCA_046727875.1 Actinomycetota bacterium
GGTCGAGACCGTCGCGCCGGCGCCCGGCGGGGTCGACCTGGCCGCCACCCTCGACCTGCTCGGTCGCCACGACGTGGTGACCGCATTGTTCGAAGGCGGCGCCGAGGTGCATGGCGCGCTCCTGGCCGCCGACCTGGCCGACCGCCTCGTCGCCTACGTGGCACCCACAACGCTCGGACCGCACGCGCGCCCCGCGTTCCCGCGACCCGAGCCGGGCACGCTCGCCGACGCGGGCAGGTGGCGACTGCTCTCCGCCGCATCACTCGCCGACGACGTCCGCCTCGAGTACGAGCCCGGGGAGCGCTGAAGTGTTCACCGGCATCATCGAGGAGTTGGGGACGGTGCGCGCCATCCGGCATCGCGAGGGCGGCGCCCGCATCGAGATCACGGCGTCGACGGTTGTCGCCGACGCCAAGGCGGGCGACTCGATCGCGGTGAACGGGTGCTGCGTGACGGTCGTCGAGCTCGGTGACGGCTGGTGGGCGGCGGACGCCGTCATCGAGACGCTCGAGCGCACCGCGCTGGGCGCACTCGAGGTGGACGAGCCGGTGAACCTCGAGCGGCCGCTACGCCTGTCCGACCACCTCGGCGGTCACCTGGTGCAGGGCCACGTCGACGCCGTCGGACGGGTCGCGGCGCGTGACGCGCTCGCCGACGGGTCGACCCGCTTCACGTTCTCGGCGCCCGCCGAGGTGCTCCGCTACGTCGTCGAGAAGGGCTCGGTCGCGGTGGACGGCATCAGCCTCACCGTGGCCGCGCTCGGTGACGGCACGTTCGATGTCGCCGCCATCCCGCACACGCTCGCCGTCACGACGCTCGGGCACAAGGGTGTCGGTGGAGCGGTCAACCTCGAAGTCGACCTCATCGCCAAGTACGTCGAGCGCCTGCTCACACCGATTTCCCGCGAAGGGATCTGAGATGCCGTTCACCACGATCGAGAACGCGATCGCCGCAATCGCCCGAGGCGACGCCGTGGTCGTCGTCGACGACGCCAACCGTGAGAACGAGGGCGACCTCATCATCGCGGCCGAGAAGATGACGCCGGAGACCATGGGGTTCATGGTCCGCCACACCAGCGGCGTGATCTGCATGCCCCTCGAGGGCACGCGCCTCGACGAGCTCCAGCTGCCGATGATGGTCGCCGACAACACCACCGCGTATCGCACCGCGTTCACCGTCTCGGTCGACGCCAAACACGGAACGACCACCGGCATCTCGGCCGCCGACCGGGCCACAACCGTGCATGCGCTCATCGACGAGCAGACGCGGGCCGACGACCTCGCCCGACCCGGGCACATCTTCCCGCTGCGGTACCGCGAGGGCGGCGTGCTCAAGCGGGCCGGGCACACCGAGGCGGCCGTCGACCTCGCCCGCCTCGCGGGTCTCATGCCGGCCGGGGTGCTCGCCGAGGTGGTGAACGACGACGGGACCATGGCCCGGCTGCCCGAGCTCGAGCGCTTCGCCTCCGACCACGACCTCCAGCTCATCTCGATCGCGGACCTGATCCGGTACCGCCGCCACCGCGAGAAGCTCGTACGCCGGATCTCGGAGGCGCGCATCCCGACGAAGTACGGCGAGTTCACCGCCTACGTCTTCGAATCGCTGCTCGACGGTACCGAGCACATGGCATTCGTGCGCGGTGAGGTCGCCGGGAAGTCGGACGTGCTCGTGCGAGTGCACTCCGAGTGCCTGACCGGGGACGTGTTCGGGTCGATCCGGTGCGACTGCGGGCTGCAGCTCGACCTCGCGCTCGAACGCGTCGCGCTCGAGGGCGAGGGCGTGATCGTGTACCTACGCGGGCACGAAGGGCGCGGGATCGGCCTCGGTCACAAGCTGCGGGCATACACACTTCAGGATCAGGGGCGCGACACGGTCGAGGCCAACGTCGAGCTCGGCTTCCCGATTGACTCGCGCGAGTACGGGATCGGATCGCAGATCCTCGTCGACCTCGGCATCACCACGATGCGGGTCATGACCAACAACCCGGCGAAGTACGGAGGGCTCGAAGGTTACGGCCTCGAGATCGTCGAGCGCGTCCCGCTGCGCGCGCACCCCACCGACGAGAACATCGCCTACCTGCGAGCCAAGCAGGAGAAGATGGGCCATCTTCTCGAAATCGAGGACGAGGGACTCGGCACTAGTTAGCCTCGTACGAGCAGGCGCATCTGGATCGGGCGAACGCCGAGCACACGCATGGGTGAATACACCGAGTATCAGGACACGCTCGACGCGTCGAGCATGCGCCTGGCGATCGTCGCCGGGCGATTCAACGGCGAGATCTCGAAGCTGTTGGTCGACGGCGCGCTACTCGAGCTCGCCGAGCACGGGCTCGAGTCTGATTCCGTGCGCGTGGTCTGGGTGCCCGGTGCATTCGAGATCCCCCTGGTCGCGAAGCGCCTCGCCGAATCGGGTGAGGTCGACGCGGTGATCTGCCTCGGCGCGGTGATCCGCGGTGACACGCCGCACTTCGAGTTCGTCGCCGGCGAGTGCGCGGCCGGCCTCCGCCAGGCCGCGCTCGAGACCGGCGTGCCGCTGGCGTTCGGCGTGCTCACAACCGACGATCTCGATCAGGCGCTGGCGCGAGCCCCGGCGGGCGGCCGCGAGGGCAACAAGGGAGCGGAGGCGGCGGCGACCGCGCTGGAGATGGCCGACCTCCTGCGGCGGCTCGGGAAGGAGGGCTGACCGTGCTGCGCCTGGTCGTCCCCAAGGGATCGCTCGAGCAGGCGACCTTCCAGCTGTTCGAGGACGCCGACCTCGCCTTGAGCCGCAACTCGGACGTCGACTATCGGGCGTCGATCGACGACCCGCGCGTCGACGACGTCCGCATCCTGCGGCCCCAGGAGATCCCCCGCTACGTCGCCTCCGGGTTGTTCGACGTGGGCGTCACGGGACGCGATTGGGTCGAGGAGACCGGCGCCGACGTCGTCACGCTGACCGAGCTGCAGTACTCGAAGGCGAGCGCGCGGGCCATCCGGATCGTGCTCGCGGTGGCGGCGGACTCGCCGTGGAGCAGCGTCACCGACCTCCCGGCAGGCGTCCGGATCCACACCGAGTACACCGAGCTGACGCGCCGCTACTTCGAGAAGCACGGCGTCGACGCCGAGATCACGTTGTCCTATGGCGCGACCGAGGCCAAGGTGCCCGAGATCGCAGACGCCGTGGTCGAGCTGACCGAGACCGGTCGCGCGCTGCGGGCGGCAGGGCTCAAGGTCATCGACACGATCCTGGTCAGCTCGACCGAGCTGATCGCCAACCCCGAGGCGTACACCGATCCGAAGCGCCGCAAGGCGATGGAGCAGCTGCAGACGCTGCTCACCGGCGCGCTCGAGGCGCGTGGCCGGGTGCTCGTCAAGCTCAACGTCGACGACGCCCGCCTCGAGGATGTGATCTCGCTGCTCCCGTCGCTGCGGTCGCCGACGGTGTCCAAGCTCGCAGGGACCGACGGCTACGCGCTCGAGGCCGTCGTCGCCAAATCCGAGATCAACACGCTGATCCCCGCACTCAAGGAGCACGGCGCCACCGGCATCATCGAGCTGCCGATCGCCAAGATCGTCCATTGACGCACACGCGCGGTCACGTGCGCATGTTCGACGAGCGCCGCGGCCTGGGTGAGATCGAAGCCGACGACGGCTCCACGATCACGTTCCACTGCACGGCGATCGCCGACGGGAGCCGGCGCATCGCAACGGGAACGCCCGTCGAGTTCGAGGTGGTCGCCGGCCTTCTCGGCCGCTGGGAGGCCGCTGCGATCGAGCGGCGGGCGGGCTAGCGCTCGCCCCGATGACGCTTCGGTCCGCCGGTGCCCAAGCAACGCGAGAGGTTGCAGGCGCTGTTGACCAGCGCGACGTGCGTGAACGCCTGCGGGAAGTTCCCGAGCTGACGCTTCGCAACCGGGTCGTACTCCTCGGCGAGCAGCCCGACATCGTTCGCGAGGCCGACAAGGCGCTCGAACAGTGCACGGGCCTCGTCGACTCGTCCCATCAGAGCAAGGTTGTCGGCCAGCCAGAACGTGCACGGCAGGAACACCCCCTCACCGGGCGGGAGTCCGTCGACGTTGCCGTCCGTGGTGTACCGGGCGACGAAGCCATCGGTCGTCAGCTCACGTTGGATGGCGTCGACCGTCCCCTGCATGCGTTCGTCGGTTGCGGGGAGGAACCCGACGAGCGGCATCATCAGGAGCGCGGCGTCAAGGTTGGTAGAGCCGTACGCCTGGACGAACGTCTTGCGGTCTTCGTCGTACGCTTTGGCGCACACCTCGGCGTGGATCTCGTCACGGAGCGCTCTCCAGTGCGCGGCGTTGGGTGCGTCGCCCTCGTCGCCGTACTCCTCGAGCATCCGCGTGGATCGGTCGAACGCCACCCACGCCATGACCTTCGATTGCGTGAAGTGCTGCCGGGGACCGCGGACCTCCCAGATCCCGTCGTCCGGTAGCTTCCAGGCGTCTTCGAGGGAGTCCAGGAGCGAAACCGCCAGGTTGTACGCGTTGATGTCCTGCTCGACGATGGCTCCGCGGCGGCTCTGGTACAACGCGTCGATCACCTCGCCGTAGACGTCGAGTTGAAACTGCTCCGACGCCGCGTTGCCGATCCGAACCGGCTTCGACTTCTCGTATCCGGGGAGCCAGGGGACCTCCCACTCCGTCAGCCGCCGCTCACCCGCGGGGCCGTACATGATCTGCATGTCCGAGGGCTCACCGGCGGCGGCGCGCAACAGCCATTTCCGCCAGGCCCTCGCCTCGTCCTCGTAGCCAGCGTGGATGAGCGCGAGGAGCGTGAACGTCGCGTCGCGGAGCCAGCAGTAGCGGTAGTCCCAGTTGCGGACGCTGCCGACCCACTCGGGAAGCGACGTCGTGGGGGCAGCGACGATCCCGCCCGTCGGCGCATACGTGAGCGCTTTCAGCGTGATCACCGACCGCTGCACCGTCTCGGGCCATTCGCCGTCGTAGCTCGTCTTCTTCGCCCAGTCGTGCCACCACGACGTCGTCCGGGACAGTGCCCAGGTGGCGTTGATCGGCCGCGGGACCTCCTCGTGCGAGGGGTACCAGGCGAGCACGAACGGCACTCGCTGGCCGCGACGGACCGTGAACTCGGCCACGGTGGAATGACCGAAACCCCGGGTCTCGATCGGTGTGCGCAGGACGAGGGCGTCCGGTCCGGCCACGGCGACCAGGGCGCCATGAACGTCGCGGACCCAGGGGATGATCGAGCCGTAGTCGAAGCGGATCGTGAGGTGCATCTGCATCGGCACGTGCCCGTGCAGGCCTTCGACGATCCTGATCATGTCGACGGTCTTGTCCCTGATGGGCATGAAGTCGGTGATCCGGATCGAGCCGTCGGGCGTTTCGAAGTCCGTCTCGAGCACGAGCGTGCCGTCGCGGTATTGGCGGCGGGTCGCCCGACCGCCGGCGGCGGGCGCGATCAGCCACCGCCCATGGTTCTCGTCGCCGAGGAGCGCGGAAAAGCACGCGGCGCTGTCGAAGCGCGGCACGCACATCCAGTCCACCGAGCCGTCGTCACCGATGAGCGCGGCGGTCTGCGTGTCCCCGACCATGGCGTACTGCTCGATGCGGGACGGCACGACGTGCGACGCTACCCGCTCTCGTTGCCCGTCTCGCCACCGCCCGCTTCGTCGCCGGCGTCGCCTTCTTCGCCCTCTTCGCGCCGGCTGATCTGCACGAACGCGAGCCGCAGCTGCGCGAGCGCGTCGCGCAACGGCTCTTGGTGACGGCCGAGCCGGTCGTCGAGGCCCTCGACCAGCGCACCGACCGCGTCGATTGCGAGTTGTGCCTCCTCGAGGTCGGGCGACGTTCCTTCTTCCGGCGACAGGTGGAGCACGGCGAGCTCCCACAGGCCGATGACGTGGTTGGCCACGATGTCGGCTACCGGTGTTTGCGCCAGCTGCTCGCGCAGCTGACGCAACTGCTCCCGGGCGGCCTCGTCGTCGGCGCCGCCGGCGCCGGTCTCCACGGCCGCGGCGGCGTCCTCGGGTGATTGCCGGGGGTCCGGTTCGCTGTCGCCCCCAGGGGTCCAGAGCCTGCTCACACTGATATCCTGGCCTCTTCACATCCGAGCTGGGAAGTGGGACCGGCGTCTGCCGCCTTCCGCACCCGGCCGACCAGTCCGGGCAGCCGGGCGGGCCGTGCCCGGGTTCGTTGTCACGGCCGCCCCAGCGGTCGCCCGATGGCGGACTTCCCGAAGTCCGCCTTCTTCGCGTCCGAGATACGGCGCATCGCCGGCGGATGCTGCCACAAGAGCGCTAGCAGCGAGGTGATCACATAGCCACAGACGACGCCAGGATCAACGACCGCATTCGAGCTCGTGAGGTGCTGCTCATCGGAGCGAACGGTGAGCAACTGGGCGTGAAGCCGTTGCCCGAAGCGCTGGCCATCTCCC
>JBKPDN010000057.1:0-8604 GCA_046727875.1 Actinomycetota bacterium
CGTTCGACAGGTCGACGCCGTGCGCGTTCTTGAACTCGGTGACCATCCAGTCCATGACGCGCTGGTCCCAGTCGTCCCCGCCGAGGTGCGTGTTCCCCGAGGTCGACTTCACCTCGAACACGCCCTCGCCGATGTCGAGCAGCGACACGTCGTACGTGCCGCCGCCGAGGTCGAAGACGAGGATCGTCTGGTCGGACTCCTTGTCGAGCCCGTAGGCCAGCGCGGCCGCAGTCGGCTCGTTGATGATGCGCAGGACCTCGAGCCCTGCGATCTGTCCCGCCTCCTTGGTCGCCTGACGCTGGGCGTCGTCGAAGTACGCCGGCGTCGTGATGACGGCCTGGGTCACAGAGTCGCCGAGGTACGCCTCGGCGTCGCGCTTCAGCTTCTGGAGGATGCGGGCGGAGATCTCCTGTGCCGAGTAGTTCTTGCCATCGATGTCGATCTTCCAGTCGGTGCCGATGTGGCGCTTGACCGAGCGCACCGTCCGATCGGGGTTCGTGATGGCCTGGCGCTTGGCGACCTCGCCGACCAAGACCTCGCCCGTCTTCGAGAACGCGACGACCGAGGGGGTGGTCCGCGCGCCTTCGGAGTTCGGGATGACGGCGGGCTCGCCCGCCTCGAGGACCGAGACCACCGAGTTGGTGGTGCCGAGGTCGATTCCGACGGCCTTGCTCATGAGTGGTTCCCTCCGTGGTGGTGGTTCGAGATCTGATGTGGGCTCGGGGCCTTACAGGCAGCCCAAGATAGATACTTGAGTGCCCTTCTATCAAGTTCGTGAACGGCTCCGCCGCGGCAGGCATTCCCGTTTCCGGTCCAGAGCACGCCGTTGACAGGCTGAGTAGATTCTGCCCGTGGCTCGCCTGCGTCGTGATGCGTTCCTCGACCATCTGGCCGAGGTCCCGCTCTTCTCGGCCCTCTCCAAGAAGGACCTCCAGCTGGTGGCCCGAAGGGCGGAGGACGTGAAGGTCGACGCCGGAAAGGTCCTGGTCACCGAGGGCAGCGCCGGGGCGGAGTTCTTCGTGATCGTCGACGGGAAGGCCCGGGTGACGATGCGAGGGAGGAAGGTCGCCGACCTCGGACCGGGCCGCTTCTTCGGCGACCTCGCCCTCCTCGACCGGGCGCCCCGCAACGCCACCGTCGTCGCCGAGACCCCGATGGAGCTGCTGGTGCTCGGCCAGCGAGAGTTCGCCGCTCTCATCGACGAGGCGCCCGGCTTCGCGCACAAGCTGCTCGCGGGCCTCGCCCGCCGCCTCCGCGAGGCGGACGCCAAGAGCATCCAGTAGCCGGGTTCGCGTACCGGACAAACTGGACAAAGCGTACGGCCGGCGTCTACGCTCCCGTCGCCGTCACCCTGGCTGGAGGGGTAGCGAGTGCGCAGGAGCATCGTCGCAAGCGTCGTCGTCGGAGCCCTCGCCCTCATGGTGCCGGCATCGCCGGCCAGCGCCACGAAGACCAAGGACGCGTGTAAGACGCTGAAGACCAGCGAAATCGTGGCCGTCTTCGGAGGCGCTCCCGTCGCCGCCGACGCGAAGGACTCTCGTAGCGCGCTGCCGTTGTGTCAGTGGACGGTCAGCGCGTCCGGGAACCTTCCCAAAGGCACCGTGTCCGTCTTCCTACAGACAACCGGAGCGGCGATCGCGTACGACGCCCACAAGAAGCAGACGGACACCTATCAGCCGGTCGACGGCATCGAGAACGCGTTGTACTACTCGGTCGGGCCGTCGGTGGAGACGCTGAAGGGGAAGGTGCTGCTCAACGTCTTGGGCGTGTTCTTCGACACGAACTCGATCGAAGCGGTCGACGTGAAGGACCAGCTGGTGCAGTTGACGAAGAAGGCGGCGTCGCGCGTGTAACTGGTGTTAGCGCAGGCGACTCAGCGCGAGAATCGCGACGTTCGCTTCTTTCAGCTGGATCTGTGCCTGCGTGAGCGGCTCGGGGTACCGGTAGTTGTGGAGCGCAGTACTCAGAACCCGATCACCGACGAGGACGTGCAGCTTCAGGTCCTTGATGAAGGCGTCATCGCCCAGACCGGGAACTGCGTCGGTCTTCGTCGGGTCGGCGGCCTTGACGGTGTTGTAGTCGTTCACGAGTCCGGTCCCGGACTCGACCACGACCTCGAGCTCGAGCGGCTGGTTCTTCAACCCGCCCGTCCCTTTCTTCTTGGCCGCCCACAGGCACTGGTCGTTCGTCTGCCCGCCCGCCTTCCGGGTCTTCTGCTTCCCCGCGCCGACCGGAGTCGCGAGCATCCTCCCGACCTCGCGCACGGTGATCAGGTTGCACGATCCCTTCGGCGCTGCCACCCACGCCGGCGACGCAGCCGCGGGTCCGGCTGCCGTCGCCAGCCCGGCCGCGAACGCGCCGCACACCACGATTCGGTGCCAGCTACTCATGAGCCGGACAGCGTAGTTACCGCCCGCCACTACTAGATTCCCGGTCGTGCCCCAGCTTCGCGTCCGCCCTCACCAGCTCATCCTCGCCGTGGGCGTGCTGGCGTCGCTGGGCGCGATCGCCTCGGGGATCGTGCCCCGCCTCACGGGGTGGGAGGACAAATCGCCGATCAGCCGGCAGGTGTTCGGGAATGTGCCCGATCCGCTGTACTGGGCGTTCTACGCCACCGTCGGCGTGATGCTCCTCGTCGTGGCGTGGCTCGTGTCACAACGGGTGCAGAACTACGAGCGGGGCAAGCCGGACGACCGCCGTACCACGCGCGCCAACGCGAAGCGGCGGCTCGAGGGGTTCCGGTCCGGTGTGTGGATGCAGACCCTGCTGCGCGACCCGGCGGCCGGCGTCATGCACTCGATGATCTATTTCGGGTTCCTCGTCCTCTTCGTCGCGACCGTCGTCCTCGAGATCGACCACCAGCTGCCGGACTCGGCGAAGTTCCTGCACGGCCGCGTGTACGAGGGCTACGCGGCTACGGCCGACGTGGCCGGCGCGATCTTCGTCGTCGGGATCCTGTGGGCGTTGGGCCGCCGTTACATCCAGCGCCCGTACCGGATCCGCATCAAGACGAAGCCCGAGGACGCGCTCATCCTCGGCACGTTCCTCGTCATCGGTCTCACCGGCTTCGCGACGGAAGGGCTCCGCATCGCGCTCATCGGTCGTCCTGCGTTCGAGAAGTGGTCGGTGGTCGGCTACCCGCTCGCGGTCCTGTTCGACTCGCTGTCGCACGGCACGCTGCGCGACGCACACCGGTGGCTGTGGGGGATCCACTTCGCGTCGTTCGTGGCGTTCCTGGTCATCCTCCCGACCACCAAGCTGCGCCACATGATCACGTCGCCCATGAACATGTACCTGGGCGACAGGGACCGACCGAAGGGAGCGATGCGCCCGCTCCCGAACCTGATGGAGACCGAGCTCGACACGTTCGGCGCGTCGACCGTCGAGGACTTCACGTGGAAGCAGCTGTTCGACACCGACGCCTGCACGATCTGCGGGCGCTGCACGTCGGTGTGCCCCGCGCACGCCACGGGGAAGCCGCTCGACCCGCGCGAGATCGTGCTGAAGGTCGGGGAGGTCATGTCGGCCACCGGCGATCAGAAAGTGTCGCCCCCGGTCGGAGTCGACCGCGACATCACCGTGGGGGCCGACTCACTGTTCGAGCGGATCACCTCCGAGGAGCTTTGGGCCTGCACCTCGTGTAAGGCGTGCGACGAGATCTGCCCGGTCGACATCGAGATCCTCGACAAGATCCTCGACATGCGGCGGTACCTGTCGCTCATGGAGAGCGACTTTCCCGTCGAGCTCGGGAACACGTACCGGTCGATGGAGAACTCGTCGAATGTGTACGGCATGAACCAGGGGGATCGAGGGGACTGGGCCCGCGACCTCGAAGGCATCCCGATCATCGACGCGTCCGGCCCGTTCGAGCACGAGTACCTGATGTGGGTGGGGTGCGCGGGCTCGTTCGACGACCGCAACAAGAAGACGAGCCGGGCAGTTGCGAAGCTGTTGCAGCGGGCCGGCGTCGACTTCGCGGTGCTCGGGCCGAGCGAGCTGTGCACCGGCGACCCCGCCCGCCGGTCGGGCAACGAGTACATCTTCCAGATGCTGGCGATGCAGAACGTCGAGACGCTGAACGGCCTCGGCGTCAAGAAGGTCATCGCGCAGTGCCCGCACTGCTTCAACACGTTGAAGAACGAGTACCCGCAGCTCGGCGGGGACTACGAGGTCGTGCACCACTCGCAGTTCCTCATGGAGCTCATCGACAGCGGACGCCTCGATCTCGAGGACGCCTCGCTCGAGGAACGGGTCACGTACCACGACTCGTGCTACCTGGGCCGCCACAACGACGTGTACCTCGCGCCGCGCAACGTGATCGGCTCACTCGGCGGGATCGATGTCGTCGAGATGCCGCGCAACGGGACGCGTGGGTTGTGCTGTGGTGCGGGCGGTGCTCGCATGTGGATGGAGGAGCACACGGGCAAGAAGGTCAACATCGAGCGCACCGAGGAGGCGCTCGCCACCGGCGCCAGCCGGATCGCGGTGGCGTGCCCGTTCTGTTACGTGATGATGGACGACGGCGTGAAGGAGAAGCAGCGCGACGAAGACGTCCAGGTGCAGGACATCTCCGAGGTGCTGCTCGAAGCAGTCGAGCACGCCGAGCAGGCGGCCGAACCGGTGTCGGGTCAATTCCACCCGGGCATCTGACGGCGCGGCCGACGGACGACGCTCGTGAACACATTCATCGACTCCTTCGACTTCTTGCCCATGCCCGCATTGTTCGCGGTGTTCATCGCGGTCGGGCTGGCGTTCACGTTCGGACTCGAGTACGTGGTGCACCATCGTCTGCATCCCGAGGTCCGGGAGCGGGTGAGCACGAGCACGGCGGTGATGATCCAGGTGATGGCGGTGTTCTATTCCGTTCTCGTGGCGTTCGTGATCGTTGGCGAGCGGTCGGCAACTAGCGACGCGACGGCGCACATCACCGCGGAAGCGGCGGCCATGAGCGCGCTGTTCCAGGACGTGCAGAGCTTCCCCGCTGGTGTCCGTCAGCCCATTCGACAAGCGGTCTTCGCCTACGACCGGTCGGTGTTGCGGGACGACTTCCAGGCGATTGACCGAACGGGCCAGCCAAGCCCGCGTACCACGCTCAGGCTCGGCGAGCTGTACGACTCCGTGCAGGACGCCGAGCCCTTGGTCGGCACGAGTGCGTTCTACCGTCAGGCGGCCGTGGACCTCACCGACATCACGAAAGCGAGACGCGATCGCAACGCTGCCGCGAGAGACACGATTCCCGGCGCGCTGTTCTTCCTGGTCGTGCTGATCAGCGTCTTCGTCTTGGGTGTAGCGACGCTCCTCAACACGCGCGAGCGCGGCACGCACATCGCGCTGCTCACCGGCCTCGCCGTGATGATGTCGCTCAACCTCGCGCTCATCATTGCCCTCGAGCACCCATTCGGCGGCGCCATCGCCGTCAGCGACGCGCCGCTGCGGGTCGGCGTCCTCGCGCCCGCCGCGCGCTGACCGCGCCGCGCGCGCCGGGCGCGCGAACCGGGACTCCGGGATTCAGTCGCCATCGCGAAAGTTGAGGTAATAGCGGCTCGGGGTCGGGCCGCGCTGGCCCTGGTACTTCGAGCCGGTGCTGCCGCTGCCGTACGGGTGCTCCGCCGGCGTGGTCATGCGAAAGAAGGAGATCTGGCCGATCTTCATGCCGGGATAGATCGCGATCGGGAGCGTGGCGACGTTCGACAGCTCGAGCGTCAGGTGGCCGTCCCAACCGGCGTCGACGAAGCCGGCCGTCGCGTGGGTGAGCAGGCCGAGCCGACCGAGCGACGATTTTCCGTCCAGGCGGGCGGCGAGGTCGTCCGGGAGCCGGACGCGCTCGAGCGTCGACGCCAGCGCGAACTCCGCCGGGTGGAGGATGAACGTGCGCCCGTCGGCGACTTCGACGAGCTCGGTCAGGTCCTCTTGTGGTTCCTTCGGGTCGATGTACGGCGTCGTGTCGTTGCGGAAGACACGGAAATACCGGTCGACGTGCATGTCGACGGACGACGGCTGCACATTGGAGTCGTCGAACGGCTCGATGACGATGCGCCCCGCCTTGAGCTCTTCGCGAATGGACGCGTCCGACAGGATCACGTGCGCAGCCTACGGCGGCGCTCGCCAAGCAGGCTGGTACCCTCACCCGCCTCGCGGGTGTAGTTCAGAGGCAGAACATCAGCTTCCCAAGCTGAGAACGCGGGTTCGATTCCCGTCACCCGCTCTGCGCTTGCACCCGACGGCGGCGGGCGTGATGCGCGTCGCCCGCCGCCGCCGTGCTTTCACGTGAGCCGGGTCATCCGGAGCTGTACATCAGCGATCCCGGCGTTGTGAGCTCCTCACCCGTCTCGAGCCAGGTCTTCAGGCCGGAGAGGATCATCGGCCAGCCGCCGTACAGCTGGTCGTTCGCGCCCTCGCGCAGCTGGTCGTGCGTGATCGTGAGACGGCACGAATCGCCGACCGGTTGAATCTCCCACGTGACCCGCGACTCGCCCTCGCTCTTCACGTCGTCGCCCCAGAGCGCGGTCATGGTGTGCACGAGTCGGCGCGGAGGGTCGGCCTCGACGACCTCTCCTTCTGCCAAGACCCCGCCTGCCGGATGGCTCAGCTCGTAACGCGACCCGGGCTTCCACTCCGACTCGACCCGGGCACCGAAGTTGTATTTCGTCCTGGCATCGCCATCGGTGATGGCCTGCCAGAGGCGCTCCGGCGTCGTCTTGATGTAGATCTCGAACACCTTCTCCATGGGATTCTCCAGTCTCCGCTTGAGGCCGCTGAGCCCCGCGGCCCACGGCTCGGCGTACTTGCTCACCCACCGGTCGTGGACGAGCTGGATCGGGACCGGATTCAGGAAGTGGAGCTTCTCCCGCCCTTGCCGCTTGGTGACCACCAGGCCGGCCTCCTCGAGCTGCTTCAGGTGCTTCATCACGCCGAAGCGGGTCATGGGGAACCGCTCCTCGAGCGCGTGGAGCGTCTGCCCGTCCTCGCGGAAGAGCTCGTCGAGCAGGCTGCGCCGGGTCGGGTCGGCGAGGGCCCTGAACACCATGTCCATGCCCGACACAATAGGTGACTGATTGGTCACATGTCAACCGGCCGGGGACGCGGTAACGGTTGGGCGAGGCGACGGAGGCCGCATGCCAATCTCGAGACACGTCGCGAGGTTCAACACGAGGGTGACGAACCACGTCACGCGCCCATTCGCGGCCCGGCTGCCTGGCTTCGGGATCGTGCGCCACGTGGGTCGCCGGTCCGGGCGCACCTACGAGACCCCGGTGAACCTCTTCCGCTCGGGTGAGGACTACGTCGTTGCGCTCACCTACGGCGCGGACAGCGAATGGGTCAAGAACGTCATCGCTGCTGGCGGGTGTGAAGTCCGCACACGCGGGGACACAGTTCGAATGAGCGGCCCGAGGATTTTCTCCGATCCGACCCGCCGGGTGGTGCCGGCTCCAGTCCGGTTGCCGCTGCGACTCCTGGACGTCACCAACTTCATGTCGCTGCGTTCCGCCGAGACGGAAGCCGCGGCTCCCGCTCTCCACCCCCTCGTCGTGGTCATGGGCGTCGAGGGCGTCGGCAAGACCACGGTGGGGCGACGGCTTGCCGGCAGGCTCGGTGTCGAGTTCGTCGACGGCGACGATCTGCACTCGCCGGAGGCGAAGGCCCAGATGGCCGCGGGCATACCGCTCGATGACGCGGCCCGCGCCCCGTGGCTCGATCGACTGGACGCGATCCTCCGGGAGCACGCGTCGGACGGCGTCGTGCTGGCGTGCTCAGCGCTGACGCACGCCTACCGAGGGCGGCTCAGCCGCGGCGTTCCCCACGCGGTGTTCGTCGCCCTCGTCGCGCCACGAGACGTGCTCGAAGCGCGGATCGCCGCCCGCAAGGATCACTTTGCCGGGCCCGCGCTCCTCGACTCGCAACTCGACACGCTCGAGCTGGGCGACGACGTGACGACGGTGGACGCAACGCAACCGGTCGACAACATCGTGGCCGGCGCCCTTCGCGCAGTGGACTAGCGCGTCGCGGACGCCCTATCTGGTGATGATCGCCGCCAGCCCCGCGACCATCACGACGAACCCCAGCACGAGGTAGGTGACCGTCCGCGTCAGCGGCGCCTCGGGAAGCGTGTCGCGGCGTCGGGTGGCGGCAACCTTCGCGCGCACGGGGCTGCCCGGCCGGCCTCGGGCGACCGAGCGTTGCGACGCGCGGCGGCGGTCCGAGCGGCGCCGGGCGAGCGCGATCAGGTTGCCGAAGAACAGCGCCGCACCGACGGCTGCGATGAGCTCACGTAGCACGTCGTCGTAGAAGTTCACGCCGAAAGGGTACGTGCCGATCTCCCGGCGGAACTGATCGGGGCTAGAAGCGCGGTCCCCAGACCATGAGCATGAGAATGAGGACGAGGTCCAGCGACAGGACGGCCCCCACGATCCCCGCGCGGCGGCCGCGCTCTTCGAGCTCGATGATCTGAGGCGGCGGCTCTCGGGACGCGGCCGCGCCCGCCGGCGGTGGACCCATCGCGAGCAATTGCTCCTGCAGATTGATCATCCGCCGCGCGTTCGGGAATGCCGCTCCGTGCGCCAGCCCGATCCCCAGCACGTAGAGCACGATCGCGGCGACGATCCA
>JBKPDN010000058.1:0-2350 GCA_046727875.1 Actinomycetota bacterium
GCTCGCGGCCGAGGCCGCGGCCGGCGCCGGTGATGATGGCTACTCGCCCGTCGAGCGCGCCCATGGGAGATCTCCCTGTCGGTGGAGGCCGAGGACGCGGCATCGTACGCGCCTTCTTGACCGGGCGGTCAAACGATGCGCGCGGGCGTCAGAGGACGAGCATGACGTTCGTGCCCCTGTTGACCTGCGTTCCCGCCGGCGGGGTCTGGCTCTTGACCGTCCGGCCGGGCGCGAAGTTCTGCACGCTGGCGACGAGCCCGCTCGCCTGCAGCGCCTGGCTCGCCTGCTCGACGCTCATGTTCACAACGTAGGGCACGGCCACCGGTTGGGGGCCCTTGCTCACGTGCACGGCGACCTGGGAGTCGCGCGGCGCGAGCTGCCCCGACGGCGGATCGGTGCCGATCACCGAGCCCGCGGGAACGGTCTCGCTGTAGTCGTCGGCGCGCGTGGCGCTGAACCGCTTGGCCTGGAGCGCGGCGACGGCCGCGTCGTAGCTCTTCCCTGTCACGTCCGGCACCGCGACCGGCCTCGGGCCCTGGCTCACGATCAGCGTGACCGTGCTGTCGGGGGTCTGCTTGGCGTTGGCGGCGGGGTCGGTCCGGAGCGCGAGACCGGCCGCGACGTTCTCGTCGTAGTCGCGCTTGGAGTCGACGGCGAAGCCCGCCGCTGTGAGCACGAGCGACGCCTGCTGCTCGGGCTGGCCGGCGACGTCGGGGATCACGACAGGGGGCGGTCCGCGCGAGACGACGAGGTGGACGGTGCCGCCGCCGTCGAGCCACGAGCCGGCCGCCGGCGACTGGGAGATCACGCGTCCGGCGGGGTCGTCGACGTCGCGCTTCTCGACCTTGACCACGAGGCCGGCCTTGGCAGTGCGCGCGGCCGCCTCGTCCTGCGTGAGCCCGACGAGCTGGGGAGCGGAGACGGTTCCACCTGCGGACTGCGCCAGCAACAGTCCCGCGGCGACGAGCACCGCGATGACCAGCGCGGCGACGACGATCGGCACCGCGCGCGGCGCGTAGCGACCGGCACGCGCGGGGGACGGCGCTTCGGCGGGCGCGACCGTCGTGGCAACTGTGCGCGGGCCCGCGACCGCGGTGTCAGCGTCCTGGTCGAAGAGCGCGAACGCGCGGCGCAGCTCCGTCGGGTGCGGGTCCTCGACATGCGTGTCGAGCCCGACGAGCGTCAGCGGACCCGGCGGCGGCAGGTGGCGGGAGGCGCCGGCGAGGGCGTCGAACATCGTGAGCGCGTCCGGGTACCGCTCGGACGGCTGCGACCGGCCCGCGCGCTCGACGACCGCGCCCAGCGCGCCCAGCTCCTCGGGGGCGGTGAGCGAGACCTTGGCGCGCACGGCGAGCGTGCCGATGGGCGTGTCGGCCAGCTCCGGGACACGGCCCGTCACGGCTTCCACGAGGACGACTCCGAGCGCGTACAGGTCGGCGCGGCCGTCGAGAGCGCCGCGGGTCGCCTGCTCGGGCGCGGCGTAGCGCGCGGTACCGACGAGCCCACCGGCCGGCTCGGTCCAGCTCGCCTCGGCGAGGGCCCGGGCCAGCCCGAAGTCGGCGACGCGCACGCCGCCGTGCTCGTCGAAGAGGAGGTTCGCGGGCTTGATGTCCCGATGCACGAGCCCGCGCGAATGCGCGTACGCGAGCGCCGACGTGACGTGCCGGCCGACGTCGGCCGCCTGGGACGGCGACAGCCGGAAGCCTTCGTCGAGAATGCCCCGGAGGCTGCCGCCCGACAGGAGCTCGAGGACCATGAACGGGACGGTGTCCTCGCCCCAGTCGTACACGGTGGTGATGTTGGGATGGTGCAGCTGCGCCGCGAGCTGGGCCTCGGCGCGGAACCGGCGGAGGAACCCGGCATCGTCGGCGAGTGTCGCGTGCAAGACCTTGACCGCGACGCGGCGCCGCAGCCGGACGTCGTCGGCGATGTAGACGCGACCGCTCGCGCCCGAGCCGATCGGTGCGAGCAGACGGTACCGGTCGGCGAGGACGCGGCCGGCGAGATCGGTCAGGCCGCTCAACGCCATAGCCGTTTACGGTACCGAACGCGCCCGTAGATTCCGCGGCACACCGGACGGTTACGATTCCGCGCATGGCAAGCGGCGCAAAGCTCGCAGGCGGTCGCGCCCCCGGCCGTCGCCGGACGAGCGTCCACCCGTGGCGCGTGGTGATCGTCGTCGGAGGGCTCGCGCTCGTCGTCAGCCTCACGCTCGTCCTGGGTTACAACTCCGACACGACGGATCAGGGGAAGCAGAACCTCAACGCCGACATCGCGCAGGTGCGACCCGCGCCGGGGAGCATCGCGAACCAGCTCGACGACATCGAGGTCCACCTCCGGTCCGGCCTGA
>JBKPDN010000059.1:0-5611 GCA_046727875.1 Actinomycetota bacterium
CCGCGACGGCAAGACCACAGTCGACCTCCTCGGGCTCGACCCCTCGCCCATCGAGGGCGCCGGCGACGAATAAGCGCCGCTACGCGCGCTCGGCGCCGACGAGGATCGACAGCATCGTGCACGGCTCGGACGTCCGATTGCGCCACGCGTGGCGCGTGCCGTTCTGGATGACGCAATCGCCCCGTCGCAGGTGCACCTCGGCGCCGTCGTCGAGCTCGAGATCCAACTCGCCCGAGAGTATGAGGTCGAGGTCGACGGTGTCCGTCGTGTGCATGCCGGGGTTGTCGAGCTCGTTGTGCTCGAGCATCCCTGGCAGCTTCTCTTCGACCTCCGCCAGCGCGGCTGCCATGTCCAGGTCCTCCGGAAGACTGGCCGAACCCTCGGGAGGGATCGTGACGAACACGAACCGGTAGCCGGGTGCGGGCGGGAAGAACGTCGGCGCGGCCGGTTGTGCGCCGTCGGTGGGAAGCAAGGTTGTCTCGTCGCCGCCCCATACCCGCACGAACTCGAGCCCGGGCATGAGCGACAACCTGATCGGCTCGACCTCCTCGTCGCTGACGAACACGGACGCTCCCGTGCCGGTCTGACCTGTCACCACTCGACGCATGTCATCCTCCAGGTACGAGATTCCTCGGGCGTTCGCCCGCAAGGACGGCCACCACGCCCTCCGCCGCCACCTGCGCCATACGGATGCGCGTCGCGAGCGTCGCGCTCCCGATGTGCGGGAACAGCACGGCGTTGGGCGCAGCCAGGAGACGCGGGTGGACCTCGGGCTCGCGCTCGTACACATCGAGGCCCGCCGCGAAGATCACGCCCTCCTCGAGCGCGGTCGCCAGCGCCTCTTCGTCCACGACGGGCCCGCGCGACGTGTTCACGAGGACAGCATCGGGCTTCATGAGCCGCAGGCGTCGTTCGTCGACGAGATGGTGGGTGGCGTCGGTGAGCGGCACGTGCACGGTGACGATGTCGCTCTCGGCCAGGAGCCGGTCGAGATCTCCCTGCCAGCCCGGCATGCCGGTGTCGCGGGTGGTGTGGTGCAGCACCTCCATCCCGAATCCGGTGGCGCGACGGGCGACGGCCTGCCCGACGCGACCGAACCCGACGACACCGAGGACGGCACCGTGCACATCGCGCCCCAGGTACTGGTCGATGTCCCAGCCCGGCCACCTCCCGGCGCGCAGGTCGGCTTCCGCCCCCCAGACCCGCCGCGCGGCCGCCAGGATGAGCAAGAACGCGAGGTCGGCGGTCGTGTCGTCGAGCACGCCGGGCGTGTTGCACACCGCGATCCCGTGCGCGGCGGCGGCGGCGACGTCGATGTTGTCGTACCCGACGGCGACCGTGGCGACGACCTTCAGGCGCGGTGCGCCCGCCGCCAGCACGGCGTCGTCGATGCGGTCGGTCAGCAGGCACACGATCGCGTCGATGCCGGAGGCCTGCTCGACGATCTCGTCGTGCGTGAAGGGACGGTCGTCGCGCTGGATCAGCTCGTGCCCGGCTTCCGCCAACGGGTCCAGCCCGCCCGGGAGCCGGCGCGTGACGAGAACGCGCGCCAAGCCGGGATCAGTGCTCGCTGTAGTTGACCGCGGGCGCGTCCTTCACGCCCACTGCGAAGCAGAAGCAGTGGATGGGCGCGTGGTCGCTCACCGGCCGGAGGCTGTGCACCAGGTTGGGCGGGATGTGCACGAGGTCGCCCTGGTTGATCTCGCGCTCCTCGCTGTCGATCATCATGATCCCGCGCCCCGAGGTGACGTAATAGAACTCGTGCGTCGGGTGCGAGTGCGGGTCGACGAGGCCGCCGCCCGCAACCTCGAACTCGCTCACGAGCTCGAGGAAGCCGCCGTCGGTGATCTCCTTCATCTCGCGCGGGTTCACGAGCCACCACACGGGGACGGTGCCGTTGTGCTCGACGACCGGCGGAACCTCTTCGATCGACCGCACGTCCACGGGTTTCCTCCTCGCCGTATGCTGCGCGTCCGTCAGCGTAATCAGTGGCCGGGGTCCCCAGCATGGGCGAGACGATCACCATCGACGCCGCGCCGTTCGCTCCCGACTCGTGGGGCGAGTTCGGCTGGGTGCCCGTACCCGACAGCGATCCCACGGACGGCATCCACTCCCTCGAGTTCAGCTGGGAGGACGCGCACCTCAACTACATCAGCCACGGGCCCGACGAGGTCGAGCGCGTCGGCGCCATGTTCCTGGTGAACCGGCTGTACCACCACGACACGCACACCCAGGCGCTCATGCCCCTCAACTGCCCGTCGCTGATCGCGGTGGCGCCCGCGTTCCTGGACTTCTCGAACCCGGCGCACGCTCGCAGCGTGCGCGCCTTCCTCCTCCGCCCCCTCGACTGTGTCGTGCTCCATCGCGGCACGTGGCACTACGGGCCGTTCCCGCTCGGCGACGAGCCCGTACGGCTGCTGAACCTGCAAGGTCGCCGCTACGAGGAAGACAACGCCTTCGTCGACCTTGACGACACGACCGGGGCGCGCGTCACTGTTCGTACCGGCGTCTGACCGAGGGGGACGGGATGCCAACCATGAAGAAGAACCTCGCCGCGCCCGACGAGAGGAGGAAGTTCGACAAGGGCGAGGTCGAGGTGCTGACGCTCGGCGACGTGACGTTCGGGCGGGCGACGTTCCAGCCGGGCTGGAAATGGTCGGAGTGCGTGAAGCCGATCGCGGGCACGAACAGCTGCCAGGTGAACCACAACACCTATATCCAGTCCGGCGAGATGCACGTGGTGATGGACGACGGCTCGGAGACCGACCTGCGTGACGGCGACCTTGCCGTGATCCCGCCCGGGCACGACGCGTGGATCGTCGGGAACCAGCCCTGCATCGCCTTCGACTTCTCGCCCGGCGTCAAGGGCTACGCCAAGAGCTAGGTCGGCGTGGCTCGCAGCCCGTCGAGCAGGCGTTCCATCGCCGCCTCCATCTCGGTGCGCGCCGCACGCGGTTCGCGGGCTCGCGCCACCGCCATGCCGGCCTCGGTGAGCGCGCCGAACAACACGTGGGCGAGCGGGTCGACCGGCTGTGCATCGATGACGCGGGCGGCGATCGCCGCCTCGACGCCGGCGACGACGAGGCCGTACCCGTAGCGCTGCTCGATCTCCTGCCACGTCTCCCAGCCGAGCACGGACGGCCCCTCGACGAGGACGACGCGCTGCACCGCGGGATCGATGCAAGCGTCGAGGTACGCGCGGGTCCCGCGCCGGAGCTGCTCGATCGGGTCCGCGCCCGTGAGCGCTTCCTCGGCGACGTGCTCGGTGACCTCGCCCTCGAGTTGCTCGAACACGGCGCGGAAGAGATCTTCCTTAGCCGCGAAATGGTGGTACAGGGCTCCGCGTGTGACTCCCGCTCGCTCGACGATCTCAGTGGTCGACGTCGCTGCGTAGCCGCGCTCGGTCAAGAGGTGGCGCGCGGCGGCGACCAGCGCGGTCCGGGTGGCTTCGGCTTGCTCGGCTTTGCTGGGCGTCACCCGAAGATGTTGACGCTTTCGTCGAGCCCGAGTGGGGACGGGTCAGCGCGGCCGGTCGCCACAAGCAGGAACTGCACCGGGTCGCCGGTGATCTTCTCGCCGCCGCCACCGATCTCGATGACGTCGACGCCGTCGAGCGCGAGCGTCGACGGTCCCCATCCCCGGCGGCCGAGGTCGACGGCGACCCAGTGGATCGACCCCCGCAGGCCGTCGCCTTGCACCGACGGCCTTCCGAGTGCGGCGCGGACGTCGTCGGCATGGAGGTAGCCGTCGAACCAGAGCGCGAGGACACCCTCGCCGAGTGTCCCGTCGAAGTCGCTCGCCACCGGCCCGTTCCACGCCGCGTCGTCGAGCTGCTCGGCGAGCGCGGCAACGCCGGCCCGGCCTTCGGCGAGCTCCGCCACCAGCTCCGCGGCGGAGCGGCCGGCCCGCTCCTTGGCCTCGCGCTCGGTGACCTCGGGCGTGCCGAGCCCCTCGATGCGGCCGTTCACGACGTCGGTGACCTGACCCACCATGTGGCCGGCGACGTCGCGGACTGTCCAGCCCGTGCAGCGCGTCGGCGTGTCCAGATCGGCGGGGTCCAGCGTCCCGAGCAGCTCGCCGAAGGCGTCGAGCTCGGCGAGGAAGCCGGCAGAGATCTCGGTGCGGTCGAGTGCGGTCATGGGGTGCCTCCTGGTTCACATACAGGCTGCCGGTATGTGAACACGGCAAGGGCCCCGCGTCAACGTGACTCCCGGCACGGCACGAGCTCAGGAGGCGAAGCGCGCGAGGCCGAACGCGCCGAGGCCGTCCGGTCGCCGGCCGGACCCGATCCACCGGGCGAGGGCGTCGCCGGTGGCGGCGGCCATGAGGATGCCGGTGCGGAAGTGCCCGCACGAGATCCACGCGTTCTCGAGCCCGGGAACCCGGTCGATGACCGGCTGCTCGTCGTCGGTGGTAGGCCGGAAGCAACACCACGCGTGCGCGACGGCCAGGTCGCCCGTCCGCGGCAGCAACTCGGCCAGGCCCTTCCGGATGCCTGCAATCACCTCGTCGCGCACCGCGGGGTCGTCGTCGCCCTCGTCGATGGTGCCGCCGGCCAGGATCTCGCCGCCCGGGAGCTGACGCACCAGCCCCTCGATCGCCGCCACCGCCGTGCGCAGCCTGAACGGCGCGGGTTGCGTGGCGAGCAGGTGACCCTTGACCCACCGCTGCGGCACGGCGAGCACGGCGGGATCGGGCAACGCCGGGGCGAGGCCCGTCGCGAGCACGAGCGCACCGGGGTGGATGTCGCCGTGCGACGTGTGGACGGCCGCCACTCGCGCGCCAGCGGTCGTGACGCCGCGCATCTCGACGCCGGTCGCGACCGTTCCGGCGCGTGCAGCGAGCGCGGCCGCCAGGCGCAGCGGGTGCACGCTGGACTGGCCGCGGATGCGGAGCGCGCCGGGCACGTCGCCCAGCTCGGGCTCGATCTCGTGCGCACCGTCCGGGTCGAGCACATCGACGAGCGCGCCGAGGTCGGTGTCGAGTGGGATGGCGGCGGGCAACGCAATCAGCCAGTCGAGCGGCTCGACACCGAGCGCGCCGCCCCACTCCTCGTCGAGCGCTCGTAGCAGGCGGAGGCTCGCACGGCCGAGGTCGACGAATGCCGGCGGGTCGGTCCAGACGTGCGCCTCCGGGGTGTGCAGCGCGGCGGCCTTTCCCGACGCGCCTGCGGCCAGCCGGTCGCGCTCGATCAGCGTGACCCGCCCGAGCCCGGCGCGCACGCACAGCGCCGCCGTCGCCAGGCCGACGACCCCGCCCCCGACGACCAGCACGTCGGGGCGGCGGTCGAGATCGGACGGGACGCCGGGTTCGAGCGCGTCGAGCACGCCGTCGCCGGCGGTGTCGCGCCAGACCGTCTTTCCGCGTTCCACCGACAGGAGGCTACGCGGGGCCGCCGGTGCGACCGACCTCCCGCGTACACTGATCGCTCCGGCGCTCGTAGCTCAATGGATAGAGCATCTGACTACGGATCAGAAGGTTGGGGGTTCGAGTCCCTCCGAGCGCGCTGAGTCATCGCAGGTCAGAGGCCATTTGAAGGATTGGCCCGCCTGCCCCGGCGCCGGTTTGCTAATCCCTTGCTAATCTCCCCGGGGCCCGCATGCACTTGGTG
>JBKPDN010000060.1:0-2568 GCA_046727875.1 Actinomycetota bacterium
GAGCGGTTCCGAGATCCGCGAGCGCCAGGAGTTCGCGTTCGAGGCCGCGGTGCGCATGCGCGACCGGTTCCTCCAGCAGGAGGTGTTCGACCGCATGGGCATCGACGTGAAGGAGGCCGTGCAGCTCGTGATGCAGGCGCCCGACCGTCCGCTCTTCCAGGCGATGCTGTTCTCGAAGATCGTGCCCAACTGCAAGAAGCTCGGCTTGCTCGATGCCGGCGACGGCTGGCTGCGCGAGCGGTTCACCGAGTTGGGTGTGATCCAGTTCGAGGACTGGACCGACACCGGCGAGGAGTACACGACGCTCGTCGAGGTCGCGAAAGACCACGAAGCCGCAACCGCGTAGCTCGCGACACAAGCTGTCACCGACGCTCGTCGGGGTGGGTGCGATAACTAGCATCAGCCCGATGAGCGATTCGGTGCGGATCGTCTTTCTGGGCGGCCTGGGTGAGATCGGCAGGAACTGCTTCTGCCTCGAGGTCGACGGCCGGATCCTCGTCGTGGACTGCGGGCTCATGTTCCCCGATCCCGACATGCCCGGCGTCGACCTCGTGCTCCCGGACTTCACGTACCTGCGGGAGAACGCCGACCGCGTCGAGGGCGTGATCCTGACCCACGCGCACGAGGACCACGCCGGCGGACTCGCCTACGTCCTCCGCGATGTCGCGGTGCCCATCTACGGCACGGAGCTCTCCTTGGCCATGGCGCGCGGGCGGATCGAGGAGGCGGGCATGCTGGACCGCACCGAGTTCGTTCCGGTCTCCGACGGTGAGCGGCGTCGCATCGGGCCGTTTGATTGCCAGTTCGTGCCGGTCACGCACTCGGTCCCGCACTCGATGGCCACCGCGTACTTCACACCGGCCGGCACGATCCTCCACACCGGCGACTTCAAGCTCGACCTCACCCCGGTCGACGGGCGCAAGACCGACCTCGCGCTCCTGGGCGAGATCGCCCGGCGCGACGGTGGTGTCCGGCTGTTGCTGTCCGACTCGACCAACGCCGAGCGGCCCGGGTTCACGCCCTCCGAGTCGACCGTGGGCGACGCCATGCAGGACCTGTTCCGGGAGTATCCGGATCGTCGGTTCATCGTCGCCTGCTTCGCCTCCCATCTCCACCGGGTCGAGCAGGTCGCGTGGGCCGCGCTGGAGTCAGGCCGCCAGATCACGTTCCTCGGTCGGTCGATGGCCCAGAACGTGACCCGCGCCCGCGAGCTCGGGCTCCTCGACCTCCCCGCCGCCCGCGTCGTCGACATCGATGACGCGGCGAAGTACGCGCCGGGCGAGTTGTGCATCATCTGCACCGGCTCGCAGGGGGAGCCGCTCAGCGCGCTGTCGCTCATGGCCGCGCACGAGCATCGTTGGGTGAAGGTCAGCGAGGACGACGTTGTCGTCATCTCTGCGCACGCGATCCCCGGCAACGAGGCGAACGTGTCGCGAGTCATCGACGCGTTCCATCGCGCCGGTGCCGAGGTCGTCCACGGCGGGACCGCGCCGGTGCACGTCTCGGGTCACGCGTCGCGAGAAGAGCTCAAGTTCATGATGAACCTGGTGCAACCCGAGTGGTTCGTACCCGTCCACGGCGAATACCGGCACATGGTCCACCACGCCCGCCTGGCGCGTGACGTCGGGCTGCCCGAGGACCGGGTCGTGATCTGCGAGGACGGCGACGCGTTGACGATCACTCCTGCGGGGATCGACGTCGACCGGCGTTCGGTGCCCGCCGGGTATCTCTACGTGGACGGCATCGTCGGCGACGTCGGCCACGGTGTCCTGCGCGACCGCCGCAGCCTTGCCGAGGAGGGCGTGGTCGTGGTGATCGTGACCGTCGACGCCGCCAGCGGCGAGGTGGTCACAGGCCCCGAGATCGCGACACGCGGCTGGGTGTACGCGCCCGAGGCCGACGAGCTGCTCGAGGACGCCAAGGCCGCGGTGTTGGCGTCGCTGGCAGACGCGGCCGAGGAAGGCGCGACCGACTTCGAGACGATCCGGCGCCACGCGCGTCGCGCGCTCGGCCGATTCATCAACGAGCGGACGAAGCGGCGCCCGACGATCATCCCCGTCGTCATGGAGGTCTGAGCCGGCGGTGGCGACCATCCGCGACTGGTCGAACTTCATCGCCGGACGGGTGGCCGTTGTCACCGGCGGCGGCGGGGGAGTCGGTCAGGCGATCTGCCTGCAGCTCGCCCGCGCCGGCGCCGAGGTGTGGGTCAACGACCTGTACGGCGACCGCGCCGAGAAGGTCGTGCAGGAGATCGAGGAGGAAGGCGGTGTCGCCCACGCCGTCGTCGGCGACGTGACCGACCGGGAGGCCGTGCCCGGGATGGTGCGCGGCACCGGCCCCGTCGACATTCTCGTGAACAACGCGGGCATCCCGCCCGAGGGCATCGTGGTGAAGCAGTTCGTCGAGACCGGTCCCGACGAGTGGGACCCGCTCATCCGGCTCAACCTCGCCGCCGTGCTCGGGGTCACCCGCGCCTACCTCCCCGCGATGATCGAGCGCGGGTGGGGCCGGATCCTCACCATCGTCTCCGACGCCGGCCGGCGCGGCGAGCGCAAGCAGGTTGTGTAC
>JBKPDN010000061.1:0-5204 GCA_046727875.1 Actinomycetota bacterium
GAGGCGGCGCACGAGCACCGAGATGAACACGGCTGCGCAGCCTAGGGGGCGAGCCAGGTCACGGCGCGTGCCACACTCTCTGCCGCGCGAGGAGGTGCGGATGGACGGTCCTGACGCCACCACCACAGAGGAGATCGCCGATCGAGTTCGGGCAGCGCTGACTGCGGGTGACCCGAGCGTGCTCGAGCCACACATGGCCGACGACGCACGCTGGGCGAGCTGCGTCGGTCGGAGCCAGGTGATCGAGTACATGAGCGGCGTCACCGGCGGGCTCGAGATCCATCTGGAGGAGCTCGACACGTATCCCGACCGCATCGTGCTCGCGCTCCGCCCGTCGAATCAGTCCGAGCTCCTCCATCAGGTGGTCTTCGTGCGTGACGGGAAGATCGTGGAGCTCCTCGGCGTCGGCAGTCACGACGAGGCGTTGGAAGCCACGCCGAGCCCGCCGCCGGCCCCTGCACCGGATGTCGTGTCCGGCGTCAACGGCATGGCGGCAGTGCTGCCCGTGCGCGACCTCGACGCCGCACTCGACCATTACCGCACGCTCGGATTCGAGGTTCATCCTTACGACAACGGGTACGGATACGCCGTGCGAGGTGCCGCCGACTTTCACCTGTCAGTTCGTCGCGGCCTCGACCCGCGCACGAACGCGAGTGCCGTGTACCTGTACGTGGACGACGCCGAGGCGCTCTTTGCCGAATGGCGCGCCACGGGCGTCGAGGGACAGTTCTTCGAGCCCCATGACACCGACTACGGACTCCGCGAGGCGGCCCACATCGACCTCGACGGCAACCTGCTGCGCTTCGGCTCCCCACTGCGCAAGTAGCGAACACGCGCGCCGAGCTACTCCTCGACGAGCTTCTCCAGCTTCTGCGACGCCTCGACGAACTCGTCGACCAGGTCGAATATCACGTCCCGCACCGGCCGCACCTTGTTCATGCGGCCGACGATCTGGCCGACCGGCATCGTCGTGAGCTCCTTCACCTGGAACTTGTTGATCCGGCGCTGGGCGTCGCTGATCAGCATGTACTGGAGCGGCATCGGCAGCGTCCCGGGCGAGTCCTCGCGCTCCCACGCCTCCGTCCACTCGGTGCGCAGCATGCGGGCCGGCTTGCCGGTCCAGCTGCGTGACCGCACGGTGTCGCGCGCGCCGGCCTCGAGGAGCTTCTCCATGGCCAGCGGGCCGGTGTCGGCCTCGGCGGTCGTGAGCCAGATCGACCCCGTCCACACGCCCTCGCAACCGAGCGCGAGCGCGGCCGCGATCTGACGTCCCGTTCCGATCCCGCCGGCGGCAAGCACCGGCGCCGGCGCGACGGCGTCGACGACGTCCGGCCACAGCACGAGCGAAGCCACGTCACCCGTATGGCCACCGGCCTCGCCGCCCTGGGCGACGACGATGTCGACGCCCTGGTTCACGTGCCGCTCGGCCTGCGGGACGCTCCCGCACAGCGCCGCGACCTTCACGCCGTGCTCGTGTGCGAGGTCGACGACGTCCTTGGGCGGTGACCCCAGCGCGTTCGCCAGCAGCTTGATGGGGTGCTCGAGCGCGATCTGCACCTGCTCGCGGCCCTTCTCGTGCACCCAGCCGAGCAGCCCCTCGGAGCGCTCGTCCTCGGGCAGCTCGGGCACGTGGTACTCGTCCATCAAGTGCTCGAGCCACGCGCGGTGCTGCGCGGGGATCATCTCCTTGAGCTGCTCGCCCATGTGCTCGGGGTCGAGCTCGCCGGCGCCGGCGTACTTCTGCGGCATCACGACGTCGACGCCGTACGGCTTGCCGTCGACGTGCTCGTCGATCCAGTCGAGCTCGATCTCGAGCTGGTCGTTGGAGAACGCCAGCGCGCCGAGCACGCCGAAGCCGCCCGCCTTGCTGACCGCGGCCACGACGTCGCGGCAGTGGCTGAACGCGAAGATCGGCAGGTCGATGCCGAACATCTCGCACGTGCGAGTCTTCATGCCTGTACCTCCGCCATCGTGGCCACCTTCTGGGCCCACGGGTAATCCGGCTTGCCGCTGGGGGAGCGCTGCACCAGCTCCACGAGGTGCAGCTCTCGCGGGACCTTGTATCCGGCGAGCTTCGTCCGGCAGTGCGCCTGGAGATCTTCGAGCGTGGGCGTAACGCCGTCGCGCGGCTGCACTACCGCGGCGACACGTTGGCCCCACCGCTCGTCCGGGATCCCGACGACCACCGCGTCGTAGACGCCCGGGTGCGACTTGACCGCCGCCTCGACCTCCTCGGGGAAGATCTTCTCGCCGCCGGAGTTGATCGATACCGAGCCCCGACCCAGCAGCGTGATCGTGCCGTCGGCCTCGATGGTGGCGAAGTCGCCGGGGATCACGTAGCGGGCGCCGCCGGGCGCGGTGACGAACGTCTGCGCCGTCTTCTCGGGGTCCTTGTAGTACTCGATCGGGATGTTGCCCTTGCGGGCGATCTTGCCCACGACGCCCGAGCCTGGCTCGACCTCACGCAGGTCGTCGTCGAGCACGACCGAGTCACGCACCGCGTTGACGGTCGGCCCGCCCTTCATCGCCGTCTTACCCTGCTGGACGAGCGTGTAGCCGTTGGCGCCGCCCTCCGACGAGCCGACCGCGTCGGAGACGGCGAGGTTGGGGAAGCGCTCGAAGAACTGGTCCTTCACCGACGGCGAGAACACGGCCGCCGTGCTCCCGACGGCGACGAGCGACGACAGGTCGTACTCGTCGCCGCGCGTCTCGAACGTCTCGATCAGCGGACGACCCATCGCGTCGCCCGTGATCATGATGAGGTTGACGCCTTCCTCGCCGACGAGTTGCCACACGCGGTGCGGGTCGAACTTCGACACGAGGACGATCTTGTTGCCGACGAAGCTGCCGCCCATGACGCCCCACTGCGTGGCGCCGTGCATCAGCGGCGCGATCGGCAGCGACGTGGTGGGTCCCTGCCCGAGGCCCTTCTCGACCATCTGCTCAGGGCGGTCGACCCGGGTGCCGCCGACGATGTCGATGCCGCCGCCCAGCGCGTAGAAGACGTCCTCGTGGCGCCACACGACGCCCTTGGGCATGCCCGTCGTGCCGCCGGTGTAGAGGATGTAGCGGTCGTCGGACGACCGGGGACCGAAGTCGCGCTCGGGTGAGCCGGACGCCATCGCGTCCTCGAACTCGACGGCGTCGAGGCCGCTGAGGTCGGCGCCGCTGCCGTCCTCGATCACGATGGCGTGGCGGAGCATGGGCAGCTCGTCGAGCACGCCGGCGACCCGGGGAGCGAACTCGCGCTGGAACACGAGGGCGACGAGGTCGGCGTTGTCGAACAGGTACCGCAGCTCGTCCTCGACATAGCGGTAGTTGATGTTGACCCACACGGCCCGCAGCTTGAAAACGGCCCACAGCGTCTCGATCCACTCGACCGAGTTGTATGCGTAGATGCCGACGTGGTCGCCGGGGCCGACGCCCTGCGCGGCGAGGTGGTGGGCGAGCCGGTTCGCCCGCTCCTCCATCTCTCTGTAGCTGCGCCGCTTGCCGTCGCAGACGACGTACTCCCGCTCGCCGAAGTGGTCCGCCGCGTTCTCGAAGAGGTCGGCGAGGTTGAACTCCACGGACCCGAGACTAGAACACGTTCTGATAGGGCGTCAGACGGCGGTGGAACCTCGGCGATTGCGTCGGTGTATGAGGGCTGTGAGGCGATCGGTGTTGCTCGCGGCCGTCCTGGCGGCCGTCTCGGTCGTCGTCTCGTCGGGAAACGCCGCTGCGGCCACGGCCGCGACGACCGCGAACGCCGGCCCGTTACCGCCGCCTGTCGAGGTTCGTCAGGAACCGGAGGGGGTCACGCTCGCCGATCCGGCGTTCGAGGCCGCGCCCGGCGCGCACGCTGACTTCGGGCGGCTCGGCGGCTCCGTGTATCAGATCGAGGTGCCGCGCAATTGGAACCACAAGCTCGTGCTGTTCATGCACGGCTACGGGGAGCTGGGACCGGAGACCAGCGCGGGGCCGCCGGACACCCGCCGGTACCTCGTCGGTAAGGGGTACGCGTGGGGCGCGTCCAGCTTCAGCAGCACGTCGTTCATCCCCGGCCGGGCCGCCGACGAGACGGCCGCGCTCTGGGACTACTTCGCCCGCACGTACGGCAGGCCCAAACGGACCTACGTCACCGGGTTCTCGATGGGCGGCCTGGCGACGCACATCGCCGCCGAGCGCTATGCGAACCGCTTCGACGGCGCGCTGGCCCTGTGCGGCTCCGCCGGCGGGACACCGGCCGTCGCGTCCAACGCCGACTTCTTCGTCGCCGCTGCCTTCGCCGCCGGCGTTACCCAGGCCGAGTTCAACGCCGCCGACGTCGACAGCCTCATCCGGAACCGGATCCGCCCCGCTCTGCAAGATCCGCAGGTCCACGAGCGGTTCGAGAACATCATGCTCGACCTGACGGGCGGTCCCCGTGCCTTCGCTCGCGACGGATTCCGTTACGAGGAGGACACGAACTGGCGACGATCCTCGCTGGTTGTCCTCGCTCAGATCGCGCCGAACCGCGACACCACCTATCACCTCGGGCCGGAGAGTGGTGTCTCGAGTGACGAGTTCAACCGGGCGGCCATTCGTCTCCCAGTGAAGGAAGACGACCTGCGGACGTTCGTCGACGGCAGCGAGACGACGGGGAACGTGCAGATGCCCCTCCTGTCGGTGCACTCGACCGGCGACGGCCAGGTGCCGATCGAGCAGGCGCGCATCCTCCAGCGCACCGTCGACGCGGCCGGGAAGCGCGACCTCCTCGTGCAGCGAGTCCTGCGCGACCCGAGTCACTGCGGCTTCACGAACACCGAGATCGAAGCCAGCTTCGAGGACCTCGTCGCGTGGGTGGAGCACGGCCGGAAGCCGGCGGGGAACGACGTGCTCACCAAGGACTGGCGACGGTTGAGCTACAAGTTCGAGCTGTATCCGCGGCCGGGGACGCGCGAGGCGAACACCGTGAAGGGCGCAGGCGATCGCGTCGTCCTCCGGGGCACTGCGACCCGCGACGGCGCGCCGTTCGACGCCAACACGCTCGGCGTGGAGGTGCGTCGGAACGGGTTGGTCACGCCGTGCCAGTACACGCTGGCGCCGGTCACGAACGGGCGCTACGAGATCACGGTCCAGGCCGACGCCGAGGCGAGCGGCTGCGGCGCGCCCGGCGCCGAGCTGGCGCTCTGGACGTTCGCGCAGGGCACGACGCTCCACAGCCGCGAGACGTTGCGATGGCC
>JBKPDN010000062.1:0-7823 GCA_046727875.1 Actinomycetota bacterium
TGGCGCCGGCGGCGACCCCCATGCCGTTGGTGGTCTCGGCGCGCCAGGTCTCCCGGTCGAGCCGCACGATGCCGGTCTCGTGCTTGCCGGGCGGGATCTCGGTCACGACGGTGGCCGTGCGCCCCTCCCACCGGTTCGCGCCGACGGGGTGCACTTCGTCCCGCCCTTCGAGCCGGCGGCCAAGGGGAACGAGCGCGGCGAGGCTGACGGCAGTCACACCGACGAACAGCACCCACTGGATGACGGCCCCGCCCCCCGCGAATGCCGCCACCGCCGCCGCGGCGGCGCCGATGGCGAACGACCCCATGTAGAAGAGGACGGGCGTGAACACCTCGGCGAGGGCGAACACGACCACGGCGACCAGCCAGATCCAGCGCCAGGTCTCAGGAGAGTTGACGTCCATGGCCGCGGCTCCTGCCTTCCTGTCGCGACGGTACCGCAGCGACCCCGTGTGGGCCGTAGCGCGGACGCGCTCGCCGGTGTTGGGCGAGCCGCGGGACCAGCGTCAGCTGGCGCGGACGCCCCGGAATGCCCGCTCGAGGAGCGGCGTGCGGGCGTCGAGGAGGTCGTCGAAGTCGTCACGTGCCCCCACGGGGACCAGCTCGGTGACCGCGGACTCCGGCTGGCGGTAGTCGAACAGACGCCACCCTCGCGGGGGGCGGGTGGCGTCAGCGTGGCGGAGGCACAGCCGACCGGTCGCCTCGGGCTCGTCGAGTGGGTGCAGCCAGACGGCGCGTCGGGAGGTGTCGAATCCGAGTGCTGCCGCTGCCGGTTCGGTGCAGCCAGGCCGCCCACAGCCCCTCATGTCCTGAACGTATAGAACCCGACGCGTGAAGTGGTGGATGCTCGCGAAGATGATCAGGTGACCCCCATCCCGCCGCGCCTGCGGCCGCTCCTCGACGCGGACTCGCCGGTCCAGCAGCTGGCCGGGCGACTCGTCGCGGCCGGGTACCAGTGCTTCCTCGTCGGCGGCAGCGTGCGCGACGCCCTGTTCGACGTGCCCGACGACGAGCAGCGGGACGTCGATCTCGCCACCGACGCCCGGCCCGACGAGGTCGAGCGCCTCGTCCGGGACTGGGCCGACCACGTCTGGCTCCAGGGCCAGCGCTTCGGGACCGTCGGCTGCGAGCGGGCGGGCATGCGCATGGAGATCACGACGTTCCGGGCCGACGTGTACCGGCCCGAGAGCCGCAAGCCCGAGGTCGCCTTCGCCGACGACATCGAGACCGACCTGTCGCGACGCGACTTCACGATCAACGCGATGGCGCTGCGCCTCCCCGAACCCGAGCTCGTCGACCCGTTCGACGGGGCGGCGGACCTCGCTGCCCGGCGTCTCCGCACGCCGCTGGCGCCGGAGGTGTCGTTCCTCGACGACCCGCTCCGCATGCTGCGCGCGGCGCGCTTCATCGCCGCGTTCGACATGCAGCCCGATCCCGAGCTCGTCGCCGCGGTCGAAGAGATGCACGGACGGCTCGAGATCGTGAGCGCCGAACGCATCCGCGACGAGCTCGCGAAGTTGCTGACGACGCGCGACCCGGCGGCGGGGCTGTGGTTCCTCTGTCGCACCGACCTTGCGGACGAGTTCCTGCCCGAGCTCAATGCTCTCCAGCTCGAGCAGGATCCGATTCATCAGCACAAGGACGTGCTCGCGCACACGATCGCGGTCGTGAGCAAGACCAAGCCGGACTTGGAGGTGCGGCTCGCCGCGTTGCTGCACGACATCGGCAAGCCCAAGACGCGCTCGGTCGGCCCGGGCGGCGTGAGCTTCCACCACCACGAGGTCGTCGGCGCGCGCATGGCCGAGGAGCGGCTGCGCGCTCTGCGGTTCCCGAACGACATCGTCGAGCACGTTGCCCGCCTCGTCTATCTCCACCTGCGCATCCACACGTACGCCATGGGCTGGACCGACCGTGCCGTACGCCGCTACGCGCGCGACGCCGGGCCGCTGCTCGAGCCGCTCAATCATCTCGTGCGTCAGGACTGCACGACCCGCAACAAGGCGAAGGCGCGCGCGCTCCGGCGGCGCATCGACGAGCTCGAGGAGCGCATCGCACGGCTGCGGGAGCAGGAGGAGCTCGACCGGATCCGACCGCCGCTCGACGGTCGTCAGGTCATGGCGTTCCTCGGCGTCGAGCCGGGGCCGCTCATCGGCGAAGCGCTCGACTTCCTCCTCGAGGTTCGCCTCGACGAAGGCCCGATCGACGAAGCCGAGGCGTACGAGCGGCTCGCAGCGTGGGCGCGCGAACGGGGCATCGAACCGGCGCGCTGACCGTCAGATCCCTTCTTTGCGCGCCCGCCACACGATCGTGCGCGGGATGAGGGCGTCGACGGCGGGGCGCGGCTCGGCGAGCACCTCGACCCGGAAGCCGGAGCGTGTCAGCGCGTGGAACACGTCGCTCACCGTCCGGACGTGGAGCTTGATCGACTCCCCGTCGCGCTCGACGGTGATCGGCTCGTCCGTGAAGTACGACATGCGGACGATGGCGTCGATCGGTGTCGATGGGCTGTCCGGCGGCGCCCGGCCGACGCAAAGCGCGATGGGATGCTCGAACGAGAACACGAACATCGCCCGGTTCCTGAGCACGCGGTGCACCTGGCGCAACACCCGGCCCAGGTCGTCGACCTCACCCAGCGAGTACGCGCTGAACGCGAGATCGATCGACTCGGCCCGCAAGAACGCGAGGTCGGCGAGGTCGCCGTGGTGCCACTCGATTCGCGCCTCGGCGCGCTCGGCGAGGGAGCGGCCGCGCTCGAGCATTCCGTTCGACGCGTCGACGCCGATGACGGTCGCTCCCTGGCGCGCCAGTGTCACGGTGGCCTGACCCACGCCGCACCCCAGGTCCAGCACGCGCTTGCCGGCGACGTTCCCGAGCAGGCGTAGATCGTCCTCGGTCGGGCCGTCGGGCCCGTACCGAACGACATCGGTGGGCGGATCCTCACGGCGCTGCGACGCGATCCGGTCCCAGCTCTCGGTGTTCGTCACTGGCTCATTGTGGCCATCGGCAGCCGAGGACGCTGGCGCTTACTCGCCCTGGGCGAAGGCCTCCACCATCTCGCGGGCTTCCTCGTCGCGGTACTGCACCGGCGGCGACTTCATGAAGTACGCCGACGGCCCGAGCAGCGGCCCGCCGACACCGCGGTCGAGGGCGAGCCTGGCGCACCGGAGGGCGTCGATGATCACGCCGGCCGAGTTCGGCGAGTCCCACACCTCGAGCTTCATCTCGAGGTTGAGCGGCACGTCGCCGAAGTTGCGACCCTCGAGCCGGATATAGGCCCACTTCCGGTCCTCGAGCCACGGCACGTGGTCCGACGGGCCGATGTGCACCGCGTCCGCCTCGAGACCGTGGTCGATCTGGCTGGTGACGGCCTGGGTCTTGGAGATCTTCTTCGACTCCAGCCGTTCCCGCTCGAGCATGTTCTTGAAGTCCATGTTGCCGCCGAAGTTGAGCTGGTAGGTTCGGTCGAGCACGACGCCGCGGTCCTCGAACAGGCGGGACAGGATGCGGTGCACGATCGTCGAGCCGACCTGGCTCTTGATGTCGTCACCCACGATGGGGACACCGGCATTGGTGAACTTCTGCGCCCACTCGGGCTTGCTGGCGATGAACACGGGGATCGCGTTCACGAACGCGACCCCGGCGTCGAGGCACGCCTGGGCGTAGTGCTTCTGGGCCTGCTCTGACCCGACGGGCAGGTAGCCGACCAGCACGTCGGCGCAGGCGGCGCGTAGCGCGGCGGCGACGTCGACGGCCTCGGCCGGCGACTCCTCGACCGTGCCCCGGTAGTACTTGCCGAGCCCGTCGAGCGTCGGCGCCCGCTGGACCTGGACCCCCAGATCGTCGACGTCCGCGAAGCGGATCGTGTTGTTGGGGCCGGCGAGGATCGCCTTCCCGAGATCGAGCCCGACCTTGTCCGCGTCCACGTCGAACGCGGCGACGAACTCGACGTCACGGACGTGGTACCCGCCCAGCACGACGTGCATGAGGCCGGGCACACTCTCGGAGGGGTCGGCGTCGCGGTAGTACTCGACCCCCTGCACGAGGCTGCTGGCGCAGTTCCCCACGCCGGCGATGGCGACTCGAATCGAACGACTCATCACGCGGTCGCTCCTTTCTGTGACGGCGCGGGGTGCGCGGCCTTCCGCTCGTCGGCGATGAGCTCGTTCACCCACGCGAGGTCGCGCTCGGTGGACTCCGTGCGGTGCTGCGCCAGAGAGCGCGTGTAACGATCGGTGCGGCGCGGTGTCGCCTGGCGGGCGTCGGCGAGCCGCTCGCCGAGGTCGGCCCGGCGGCGCTCGAGCAAATCGACCCGGGCGGCGCTCGGGAGGTGCCGGCAGAACGCGTACTTCAGGGCGAAGGCCTTCTCCTCGTCGGTTCCGGGCGCGTCCTCGCCCGTGAGCAGCTCGGCGAAGAGCTCGTTGCCCCGGGGGGTGAGCCGGTACTGCTTGCGGGTCCGGCGGGTCGGCTTGGGCAGTCGGCGTACGCGCGCCGCCGCCGTCTCCCCGTCGATCGAGCCCGTCGCCGGCATCGGCGCGGCGCCCACGGGCGCGGTCGGCACCGACCCGGCGGCGACGATCTCGATCGCCCCCGCTCGCTCGAGGCGACGCAGGGCCGGGTAGAGGGACCCGTACGACACCCCCCACAGGAAGCCGAGGGTCTCGCCGAGGCGCTTCTTCAGCTCGTATCCGTGCAGCGGTTGCTCCTTGAGCAGGCCGAGGATGGCGAGTTCGAGCACGCGGTGGCTCCGGTGTCCGGGATGGGCGCAGATCGGAGCGGATATATCGCCCCGATATATCGGGCGCTCAGTATGTTCTCCCGAGCCGTCACCGTCAAGCTCTCCGGCGATCACCCGCCGGTCGTCCGTCGTTCACCAGCGGGACCGGCCGCGGGCGGGCGCGGTTGCCGGACGCATACCGCGGCGCGCCTGGTCCGCGCGCTGGCTCGCGTCCAGCCGGGCGCGCCCCTACACTGCGCCCGCGACGCGGGGGCGGCGGCTTCACCGACCGCTACCGCAGAGCCGGAGCGTGCGACGGCGCTCGAGAGAGAGACCGACCAAGGAGAGGTGATGCCGAGGCACGTCGACTACGCATTGGCCCGCCGGGCGGTCCTGCGGGACCTCCGCCGCGGCGCGCTGACGCGACTCGACGTGTGCGACGCGCACCCCGAGCTTCTCCGAGCCGCACGCAACGTCGGCGAGCCCGCACCGCACGACTGCCCGATCTGCAGCTCGGAACGCGTTCGCTACGTGTCCTACGTGTACGGCGACACGCTCAAGCAGGCCAACGGCCGCTGCATCACCTACGAGGGCGAGCTCGACAAGCTGGACGCCTCGTTCGACGAGTTCGCGTGCTACGTGGTCGAGGTCTGCCTCGACTGCCGCTGGAACCACCTCGACCGCCGCTACTTGCTCGGCCGTCGCCACGCCGGCTGAGCACGGTCGCCCGAGCCTCAGCCGTCGCCGTTCTCCTCGTCGTCTTCGACGAGCTCGTGCGGGTACTGCGAGCGGCATGACACGCACCACAGCTCGGGCTCGTCGACCACCTGGTGCGACGCCGGCCGGTCCCACGTCTCGGGCGTCACGTAGACCCGGCGGACGAGGGCGAGCTCCTCGTCCGGGAAGGCGCAGTTCTCGCAGACGCGCTGGGTCACGGCTCTCCTGGGTCGCCCGTGTTCGGCCCCGAGGCTACGCTCGACGTGCCGCCGGGAGCCGAGGGAGCCCCGGACGGTGGAGGTACGGAGATGACGACCACGTCGTCGCCCCCCGACTCACGCGCGCCGCTCAGCGCGCCCGACATCCGGGCCCGCAAGGGCGACGGATCCCCGCTGGTGATGGTGACCGCGTACGACTACCCGTCGGCGCGGGTGGCCGACGCCGCCGGCGTCGACATGATCCTCGTCGGCGACACGCTGGCGATGGTCGTCCTCGGGTACGAGGACACGCTGCAGGTCACCACCGACGACATGGCCCACCACGTGGCCGCCGCCGCCCGGGCCAAGCCCGCGGCCCTGCTCATCGGGGATCTGCCGTGGCTGAGCTACCACGTGTCGCACGAGGAGACCGTGCGCAACGCCGCCCAGCTCGTCCGCGCCGGCGCCGCGGCGGTGAAGCTCGAGGGCGGCCGCAAGCGGCTGGCCTCGATCGAGGCCATCCTGGACGCAGAGATCCCGGTCATGGGCCACGTCGGCCTGACGCCGCAGTCGATCCACGCGCTCGGCGGCTTCAAAGTGCAAGGCAAGCGGCTCGACGCCGCCCGCGAGATCGTCGACGACGCCGCCGCGCTCGCCGAGGCGGGGTGCTTCGCGATCGTGCTCGAGTGCGTGCCCGACGCCGTGGCGCGGATGATCACCGAGTCGGTGCCCGTCCCGACCATCGGCATCGGCGCGGGGCGTCACTGCGACGGCCAGGTGCTCGTGTACCACGACCTGCTCGGCATCGAGGACCGTATGAAGCCGAAGTTCGTGCGCCGGTACGCGTCGCTCAAGGCCGACGCCACCGCAGCTGTCGCCCGATACGCGGACGACGTCCGTGCCGGTCGGTTCCCGGCGAGTGATGAGACGTACCACGTGGCCGACGACGTGGCCGAGGCCATCGGCTTGTACGGCACCGCCCCCGCCTGACGTCCACCCGCCGGTCAGCGGTGGCGGCCGTGGTGCTGGCGGTCGCCGCCGCGCTGATCGGCGGCGGGCTCGTGCTCCTCCTGCGTGGCGGCGGCGACGGCACCGCCGCGCCCAGCCGCGCGTTCGCCTCCGCGCTTGCTGGCGCGCGCCCGGCGTCTGCGCCCTTCTCCGGTCTCACGGAACTACAGCTCGGCGTCGGCGGCGATTGCCGGCGCATCGTGGTCGCCGACGACGTCGACGAGCGCTCGACGGGGCTCATGCGTCGGCGTGACCTCGGTCGGTACTACGGGATGCTGTTCGTCTTCGACCAGCGGTCGACGTCCGCGTTCACGATGTCGGACGTGCCCGTCCCGCTCGACATCGGCTTCTACGACGCCGCGGGCCGGCCCGTCGACCAGCTCGAGATGCAGCCGTGCCCGGACAAGACCCCGGCCGAGTGCCCTGTGTACCTGGCGAAGGGCCCGTACCGGTACGCGCTCGAGACGCTCGGCGGCGGGCTCTCCTCGGGCGCGCTCAGCGGTTGCTCGTGACGCCGCCGGTGTGCCTGGCCACCGTGAACGCGATTGCGAAGTACAGCGCCATCGCGGCGTACACGATCAGGCATCCGACCGGACTGACGAACGCCAGGGGGATCGACAGGCCGTAGACCACCGGGCCGATCACCGCGGCCCGGCGGGCCCGCAGCGCGCCTTGTGCGCCCATCTCCGGTTCGAGCAGCGACGGGACGCGGGCCAGGTAGGTCCAGACGGCGATGAACGCCAGGCCGATCAGCATCATGTTGGCCCCGTACACGGCGGCGGCGATGTGGGCGTTGTCGCCCTGCCGGATGTACTGCCCCAGCAGTGCGGTCGGAAACGGCAGGAACGCCACCGTGAGGAGGAGGAGCAGGTTGAGGAAGAGGAGGGGACGGTCGACGGTGATGATGCGCTCGAAGATGTCGTGATGGTTCACCCAGATGATGCCGATGATGACGAAGCTGACGAGGTAGGCGGCGTACGACGGCCACTGGTTGGCGAGATCTCGGGCGAGCTCGCCCGACTTCGAGTCGGGGACCCGCACCTCGATGATGAGCAGCGTGATGGCGATCGCGAAGACGCCGTCGCTGAATGCTTCCGTCCGACTCTTCGGCACCGGGAGATCGTAGGTTTGCCCAAAGCTCCCAACGTACCCCTCGTAGTCGTCGTACCCCCTCGCTAGTGTCTGCGT
>JBKPDN010000063.1:0-3360 GCA_046727875.1 Actinomycetota bacterium
GACTCGCTCCCCGACGCGACCGTGAAGGAAGCGCTCGAGGCGCTCCCCGAGCAGTTCCGGATGGCGGTCCTCCTGGCCGACGTCGAAGGGTTCTCGTACAAGGAGATCGCCGAGATCATGGACGTCCCGATCGGGACCGTGATGAGCCGGCTGCATCGAGGAAGAAGGCAGCTCCAGAAGGCGTTGTGGGAATTTGCGGGGGAGCGAGGCCTCCACCCGGCCTCGGACCGAGCGGGGGGATAGCGGCAAACAGATGGACTGCGACGAAGCAATCCTGCGCATCTACCAGTACCTCGACGGCGAGCTCACCGTCTGGCGACGACGTGCGATCGCGCACCATCTCGACGAGTGCCCGCCGTGCGCCCAGGGCTTCGACTTCGAGATCGAGCTGCGCCAGGTCGTCGCCTCCAAATGCCGCGACGAGGTGCCGCCGGAGCTGAAGCGCCGGATCGCGGAGGCCATCGGCATCACCGTCGAGGAAGGGCGCAGCGGCCCCGACCGCGTCTGACGTACCTCTGTTCGCCGTCGCCGTCGCCGTCCCGTCCCAGCGACCCGAGGGAAGCACCTCCGCCGCTCTACGATGACGGCGACGCCCGAGAACGCCGGGAGGCGCCGCCCGTGAAGATCGTCCGCATCGCCGCGCTCACGCTCGCGACCGTCGCCGTGCTCGGAGTCGCCGCGGTACCGGCGGGTGCCGGTCCCGTGCTCGCCGACGACAGGTACAAGTGGTTCTACTGGATCGGTCCGCTGCTCATGGTCGCGGCGGTGCTGTTCCTGCTCGCACTCGGCGCCGGCTACTACATCAGGGTGCTGCGACCGAAGTACCGCGGGAAGCCGGTCAACAAGTGACTCAGACCGAGACCGCCGCGCCACCCGAGCCCGTCGACTGGGGGCTCGCGGAGCGGGTGGCGTGCCGTTTCGCGGGTCGCGACCCGATCGCCGCGTCGTATCTCGGTGGCTCGCTGCGTCCCGACTTCTCGGACGTGACGACGCAGGCGGAGCAACTCGTCGGTGACTTCACCGGTTTGCACGCGCCCGGCACGGCATCGGCACGCGTGCTCGACCGTCCGCAGTGGGTGCACGCCAACGTCGCGTCGATGCGCCGCATGCTCCATCCGCTCACCGCCCGCGTCGGTGAGCGCATGGCCCGCAGCCCGATCGCGCCGATCGGCCGTCGCGTGGCCGGCACCGAGATGGGCGTGCTGCTCGGGTTCATGGCCCAGCGGGTCCTGGGGCAGTACGACCTGCTCGTGCTGGAGGATCCCGACGCCCCCGACGCGAACGACGCCGTCTACTACGTCGGCCCCAACATCCTCGCCCTCGAGAAGCGGTATGCGTTCCGTCCGCGGGACTTCCGGCTCTGGATCGCGATCCACGAGGTGACGCACCGGGCGCAGTTCACGGCGATCCCGTGGATGAAGCAGTACTTCATGTCGCTGATCGAGAAGGCCCTGGGGATCGTCGACCCGGATCCCGGACGGTTGCTGCACGCGGTGACACATGCCGCCGATGAGCTTCGCAAAGGGCACAACCCGCTCGACGACGGCGGGCTGGTCGCGCTGTTCGCGTCACCCGAGCAGCGCGGGGTGCTCGCCCAGGTGCAGGCACTCATGTCGCTGCTGGAAGGTCACGGCAACAGCGTCATGAACGAGCTCGGTCGCCTCCACATCTCCGGGCAGGAGCGCATGGCGCGCGTGCTCCAGGCGCGCCGACGCAGCCGCGGCATCAGCGGCATCTTGTACAAGCTGCTCGGCTTCGAATCGAAGCTCCGGCAGTACGAGGTCGGCGAGGCGTTCGTGGCCGCGGTCGAGCGTGAGGGCGGCCCGCGTGCGATCGACGCCGCGTGGCGCGGTCCGGAGTCGCTGCCGACGATCGAGGAGCTCACGCAGCCGTCCGCGTGGCTCGCTCGCGTGGCCTGAACGCTCGACAGACCAGGACGGTAGCCTCGGCCGCGATGGCGTTGGTCCTGGTCGTCGACGACGAGCCTGACATTCGCGAATTGGTGCGCGTGAACCTCGAGCAGGCGGGGCACCGCGTGCTCACCGCCGCCGACGGCGCCGAAGCCCTCGCGCTCGTGCGCAAGGAGACACCCGACGCGCTGTTCCTCGACGTGCGCATGCCGGACGTCGACGGATGGACGGTCCTGGAGGAGCTGAAGGCCGGGAGCCACCGCGACCTCTCCGAGATCCCCGTGTTCATGGTCACCGCCGCCGACGAGCCCGAGGCGCGGCTGCGCGGCGGCATCCAGGGCGCGCTGCAGTACATCACCAAGCCGTTCGACCCGGGTGAGCTGGTCGAGGCGCTCGAGCAGGCGCTGCACCCGGCGGCCCCACCGGAACGCGAGCAGCGGCGCAAGGTGCAGGCCGAATCGCTCGAAGCACTCGCGCGCTACGAGAAGACCGGCGCGCCCGGCGACGGCACGACGCCCGAGCCCCGTGTGCGACTCACCCGCCTCGAGCACTCCCCGACGTCGCCGAGCCCGGCGCCGCGCATCCGCGCCGCCCGCGACCGCGTCGGGGAGCTGACCCCGAAGCAGCGCCAGCTGCTCGAAGCGCTCGCCACCCGCACACCCGTGACCGCGGTGGCGCAGCAGCTTGGCATCAGTCGGAGCAACGTGTACGCGAGTCTTCGCCGCATCGGACGCAAGCTCGGGCTCAAGGGCACGAACGAGCTGCTGGCGCTGCTCCGGCAGGGCGCCCTGCTCGACGCCCGCGCCGGACCCGGCGGCTCGACCGCCGCCCCCTGAGGGCAGGCGATGACGGCCCCCGTGCGACTCGAGGTGCCGCACGACGTGACGGCGCCCGTCGTCGTCGGCTGCTCGGGCGGGACCGACTCGCTCGCACTCCTTGCCCTGACCGTCGACGCCGCGCTCGTGCCGATCGCGGTGCACGTCGACCACGGGCTCCGGCCCGGCAGCGACCGCGAGGCCCAGCTCGTCGCCGCCGCCGCCGCTCACCTCGGCGCGCGGTTCGACGCCCGGCGCGTCGCCGTCGCCCCGGGACCGAACCTCGAGGCGCGGGCGCGCACTGCGCGCTACAGCGCGCTCGAGGCTGCCCGAGTCGCACACGGCGCGTCGGCGGTGCTCGTCGGGCACACCGCCGACGACCAGGCCGAGACGGTGCTGCTCAACCTGCTGCGGGGAAGCGGGGCGAGCGGGTTGGCGGGCATGCCGGCCCGCCGCGGACGCGTGGTACGCCCGCTGCTGGGCGCGCGCAGGGCAGACGTCCGCGCCGTCTGCGAGCAGCGGGGTCTCGCGCCGGTCGAGGACCCGTCGAACGACGACCTCACCTTCCGCCGCAACTGGATCCGCCACGAGGTGTTGCCGCTGCTCGAGCGGGGCGCGGGCCGAGACCTCACACC
>JBKPDN010000064.1:0-5584 GCA_046727875.1 Actinomycetota bacterium
GCGGCGGCCCGCCGATTCGCCGACCGCTTCGGCATCGTCGTGCTGAACGGCTACGGCCAAGCCGAGATCGGCGAGGTCATCGGCTGGACCGCCGCCGACGCCCGCGCGCACCCGGAAAAGGTTGGGGCGGCCGGCCGGCCCCATCCCGGCGTGCACATCAAGGTGGTCGGCGAGGACGGCGACCCTGCGCCCGACGGGGAGGTGGGGGAGCTGATCGTGCGGCCCCCGAGGATGGCGACGGGGTACCTGGGGACCGGTGCGCAGGCCACCGCGCTCGATCACCGGCTCGACGCCGACGGCTATCTGCGCACCGGTGACCTGGCCCGCGTCGACACGGACGGGTTCGTCTGGATCGAGAGTCGCGTCGGCGACGTCATCAACCGCGGCGGCAACAAGGTGCTCCCGGCGCAGGTCGAGGAGGTCGTGCGGTGCGCGCCCGGTGTGCGCGACGCAGCGGTCGTGGGCGCGCCCGACGCGCGGCTCGGCGAAGTGCCGGTCGCGTTCTTCGTCGGCGAAGCCGACTCCGCCGACCTCGAGTCGTGGTGCCGGGACCAACTGGTGGCGTACAAGGTGCCGGTGACCTTCCATCGCGTGGACGAGCTCCCGCGCAATGAAGTGGGCAAGGTGCTGCGCCGCGAGCTGCTCGCGACGCTCGCACCCGACGGCCGACTTGCCGTCGGCCCCGACACGCCGGCCGCGGAGGTCGTCGCCGCCGTCCGGGCGTGGATCGACGCCCACGTGCCTGCCGCATGGCGTGAAGCGGCGCACCGCGGCGGAGCCGCCGCGATCCGCGAGGTCCGGCCCCGAGCCGACTACCAGGAGTGGTACCCGGTGTTCGCGCGTTCTGGTCTCGTGGTGCCCACATGGCCGGTGGCGTACGGAGGCCTTGATCTGAGCCCCGACGTCGCGCGCCTCGCCGAGGCGGAGCTGCGACCGTACAACCTCGGTCGTCTCAACCCTCTCGGGCTCAACCTCGCCGCGCCTGCGCTGTTCGCCCACGGCACCGACCAGCAGCGACGCCGCTTTCTCCCGCCGATCGTGCGGAACGAGGAGACGTGGTGCCAGCTGTTCAGCGAGCCCGGGGCGGGTTCCGATCTGGCGTCGCTCGCGACGACGGCGGTTCGCGACGGCGACGAGTGGGTGGTCACGGGGCAGAAGGTGTGGACCACGTGGGCGCATCGTTCCGACTATGCGGTGCTGCTCGCGCGCACCGACCCGGACGCGCCGAAGCGCAAGGGCATCACGTACTTCCTGCTCGACCTGCACCAGCCCGGCGTGGACGTCCGACCGCTGCGCCATCTCGGCGGCGAGGTCGACTTCAACGAGGTGTTCCTCGATCGAGCCCGGGTCCCCGACTCGCAGCGGCTCGGTGACGTCGGCGACGGCTGGCGAGTCGCGGGCGCGACCCTCTCGGGCGAGCGCCAGATGGTGGCCGGTGAAGGCTCGGGTGGGGTCGACCGCATCGGCGGCTTGGGGACGCCGCATCTCCTCGACCTGGCGCGGCGGCGTTCCGCCGACCGCGACCCGGTTGCGCGACAGGACCTCATGCGCGTCTACAGCGAGGAGCGCATCCGCGCCTGGACCAACGAGCGAGTGCGCGCCCAGGTCCGGGCGGGGCGGGCGCCGGGGCCCGAGAGCTCGATCGGCAAGGTCCACCAGGGCGAGCTGAACCAGCGCGTCCAGTCGCTCGCAGTCGCGCTGCTGGGCATGGATGCGGTCGCGTGGGACAGCCCGGCCGCCGACTATGCGGTGTCTTTGCCCTTCGAGGTGCGCGGCATGCTACGTAGCCGGGCGAACACGATTGAGGGCGGCACCACCGAGGTCAACAAGAACGTGCTCGGGGAGCGCGTGCTCGGCCTGCCCCGGGAGCCCGACCCGTGGCAGGGACACCCGTGGCGGGAGGTGCCACGCAACTGATGGCGTACGAGACGCTGCGCGTGGAGCGGCACGCGGCGGTGGGGTGGCTGGTCTTCGACCGTCCGGACGTCGGCAACGCCATGGACGCGCAGATGTTCGCCGAGCTCGAGGACGCCTGGCGCGCGCTCGATCGCGACCCGGACGTACGCGTGATCGTGAACACGGGCAACGGGGCGGCGTTCCAGACCGGGCTCGACGTGGCGCAACTCAGCCGGGACAAGGACGCGCTCCGCGAGCAGTCCCGCCGCACGAGGGACGCCGATCTGCGCCTCACCGCCTGGCACAATCAGGTCTGGAAGCCTGTGATTGCGGCCGTCAACGGCGTCTGCGCCGGGGGCGGGCTGCACTTCGTCGCCGACGCCGACATCGTCATCGCCGCGTCGGACGCCACGTTCGTAGATCCGCACGTATCCCTCGGGCAGGTCAGCGCGTACGAGACGATCGGCCTGGCGCGGAAGTCGCCTATGGAGGCGATCGTCCGCATGGCGCTGGCAGGGGTGCACGAGCGACTCGACGCGCAGCGCGCGCGTCAGCTTGGCATCCTGTCGCAGGTCGTCGATCCGCCCGAGCGGCTCCGCGTCGAGGCGCAGGAGCTTGGCGAGAAGATCGCGCGCAACTCTCCGGCGGCCATGCGGGCCACGAAACAGGCGCTGTGGAGCGCGCTCGAGCTCGGTCTCAGCGACGCGTCCCGCGCCGGCGCCCGCGCCCTGGTGTCGATGTGGGGCCATCCCGACCAGGAGGAAGGCCCGAAGGCGTTCGCCGAGAAGCGGGACCCGGTCTGGAAGCCCCTCGACCCGCGAGAGAGGACGACGGCATGACGTACTCGCAGTTCGAGTGCTTGAACCTCGAGCGGCGCGGCCCCGTCGGATGGCTTGTCAACAACCGGCCGGACCGCCTCAACGCGATGTCGGCCAAGATGCGCGACGAGTTCGCGATCGCGTGGACCGAGCTCGACCGCGATCCGGACGTGAAGGTGATCGTGCACACGGGTGAGGGCCGTGCGTTCCAGACCGGTGTCGACGTTGCCGAGATCGCGAGCGACGGCGTCGGGATGGAGCGGTACCGGCGATCGGTCGAGGAGTTCGATCTGCATTTCACGGCGTGGCACCAGCAGGTGTGGAAGCCGGTGATCACGGCGGTCAACGGCATGTGCGCGGGCGGAGGGTTCCATTGGATCGCCGACGCCGACATCGTCATCGCCGCGTCCGACGCCGAGTTCTTCGACCCGCATGTGTCGATCGGGCAGGTGGTCGCGCTCGAGGCCATCGGGCTGATCCGGAAGATGCCGGTCGAGGCGGTGATGCGCATGGCGTTCGTCGGGCGCCATGAGCGCCTCTCGGCGCCGCGGGCGTACGAGCTCGGGATGATCAGCCAGGTCGTCGACCCTCCGGACAGGCTGCGCGACGAGGCGCAGGCGCTGGCCGAGAAGATCGCCCGCAACTCACCCGCCGCCATGCGGGCGACGAAGCGGGCCCTCTGGGGCGCCCTCGAGCAGGGGCTCACGGACGCCTGCCGCGCCGGCGCCGGTGAGCTCGTCTCGATGTGGGGTCACGACGACCAGGAGGAGGGGCCGCGGGCGTTCGCCGAGAAGCGGGCGCCACAGTGGCTGGACCTCACCGAACGCTGACATGCCGCTCGAGAAGTGCTTCGCGCTCCGTCGACCGCTCTTCGGCACCGCGTACCTGCCGAAAGGGAGTAGCGCAGAGCCCGCCCCGCACCTGCCAAGCTATGCGGGTGCGGGACAGAACGAAGGCACTGCTCAACGCCATGCTGGCGCTGGCGACGCTCCTGCTCACGAGCGTGTTGTGGCGCCATCCGCTCGCGCTCACCGCGCTCCTTGTCGCCACCGGAGTGGCGATCTACGCGCTCCGCCCCAGTCGCACGAGCGCCTGCGTCTACGCGGTGGGCTTCGTCTTCGGCCCGCTCGCCGAGGGTTTCTCCATCCATACCGGCGCGTGGGAGTACGCGTCGCCGAGCGTTCTCGGCATTCCCTTGTGGCTGCCGTTCGTGTGGGGCATTGCGGCCCTGTTCATCCAGAACTCTGCCGACATCGGGAAGGCCATCTTCGCCGGGGACTCGTCACGACCCGGTCGTCACCGGGGTGCCGGGTCGACCGGACGAGATGTCGTTGCACCGCTCGCACACCTCGTCCGGGATGACACCCCAGCGCATGAGCAGGCCGAAGACGAGGCAGCCGAGGCAGATGGCGAACACCGACTCGAGCGTCGCCGCCACCACGATCAGACCGAGCAGCACGTACGCGGCGCCTGAGCTCCCGAAGCCGAAGTAGGCCACCGCCGCCGCGACCGAGAACGTCGCGCCCATGCCCTGGGCGAACCGCTTCGGCGGCCCGGGCACGTACTTCGCCGGCAACGGCAGCCGCGGCGTGACGACCCTGGTGACCAATTGCCCCAACGGGCTCAGCGTCGGGCCCGTCAGCACCCGGGCGACGAACCCGTACGCGATCGGGATCAGGAGCCACGGCTGATCGAAGACGATCGCCGACGCCGCCATGGCCACGACCCCGCCCGCGACCAGCCGCGCCGACAGCTCGTTGACGGGGTCAGGGAACGAGAACAGCTCACGGACGTTCATGACTCCTCCCGGGGATCGGAGGATCGCCGTCCTCCCAATATACGACTGAATCGATCGGGTTTGGTCAAACGTACGCCCAGCTCCGCAGCCGCCCCCAACGGCGTGCGGGGGGAGCGGGGCGACCGCGGTGCTCGAACATGGCGCTACTCAGCGGCGACTGCCTCCAACACCGGGAGCTTCGCTGCCCGCCGCGCCGGTCGGAGCCCGGCGAGCACGCCTGCGATCGCGCCCACGACGAGCAGCACCGCCAGCTGACCGACCGGAGCCGTGAACGAGGGTGCGATCATGTCGCCCGTCCCTTGCGAGGCGGCCTCGACGAGCGCCCACCCGAGGAACACGCCAACGCCGAGCCCACCGACCGTGCCGAACACGGCGATGATTACCGACTCCCACCGGATCATCGACCTGACTTGCCGCCGGGTCTCACCGATTGCACGCAGGAGGCCCAGCTCGCGAGTGCGCTCGTACACCGAGAGCGACAGCGTGTTCGCGATGCCCATCAGGGCGATGATGATCGCCAGGGCCAGCAGCACGTACACGATGCCGAGCATCGTGTTGACGAACTGACCCACCGAGTCCGCGTACTGGCCACGGTCCTCCACGTCGGGCGCGCCGTACGACTTCGCGGTCTGCTCCACCGCGCGTCGTCCGGTCTCGAGAGCGACGCCGTCCTTGAGGCGGATGAGCACGGTCGAGTCGATGTCCTGCACCGCGTGGGGCGTCCACGCGGCACGCGGCAGGATGTAGTTCCCGGCGATATCGCGGGCCTTGTAGATCGCCCCGACGGTGAACTCCGTGGTTGTTCCGTCGGAGAATGTGACCGGCACTCGTGTGCCACGCGTCCAGCCCTTGTCGTCGGCGATCCGCTTCGACACGGCGAGCTGCTGCGGGCCGAGCGTGCGTACGGAACCCTCGGTGACGTCGAGGTACAGGACGCCGCCGAGCTGTGGCGGGTCGGCGATGGTGACGTTCTCGGTGCCCGTGCCGACAAGTGCCCGGCCTCTTCCGAGGCCGGTTGCATCCCGCACCTCGGGGAACTGCGCGACGTCGCCGGCGAGCTGCGGGCTGACCC
>JBKPDN010000065.1:0-2598 GCA_046727875.1 Actinomycetota bacterium
TCCTCCCAGTACGCGCAGAGGTCACGCAGCCAGCCGACGGGGACGCCCTGGCTCCAGTCGGTCACGGGCGCCGGCTCGGGCCAGCGGGCGCGGGCGAGGCGCTGCCGCAGGTCGTCGAGCTGGTCGTCGCCGACACGTAGGCGGAACGGGGTAACGGCGTCGGTCATGGGCGCACTCTAGGGACGGGCCGCCTCCCGGCGCGCCAGCATCCGCCATCCCGCGGCGACGTCGAGGAAGCGCCGGACGTCGCGGCGGATGATCTCGGCGCCGGCGGGGGAGTCGTACATGCGCTCGTGGACGTCGTGCACGCTGCGGAACCCGAGCTCGGCGACGCCGTCGACCTCGGGTGCACCCGGCGTCAGGTCCTCGGTGACGATGTTCTGCACGTAGCGGACGAGCACCGGGTGATGCTTGCGGGCGAGCGGGGAGTGCACGTTGGTCCAGTGGTCGGCGAACTCCTCGCGCGTCATGCCGGGCGCGCGGCGCACGAACGCCACGCGGTTGACGCGCTCGCCGCCCTGATCCCACTGCGGCCGCTCCTCGACGCGGTACGCCTCCGCGTCCGCCGGGAGTGGTGCGTCATGCCGGAAGATCGCGATTGCGACGATCCGCTCGGGCCGGCCGGTCATCCCCTCGCCGACCGGCAGGTACAGCTCGTCGGCGTCGTCCGGGATGGCACCGAGGAGCGCGGCGATGACTTTCACCTCGCGATCACGATAGAACCTGTCCCGTGAGGCCTTCCGATTTCGAGACCAGCGCCGTCTTCCACGAGCTCGTCGACGAGGTGCGCGGCCTGGAGGCGAAGCTCTACGAGGGGCGGAACGCCCCGCAGGACGAGCAATCGGTCCTCGAGGGCTACAAGTGGATCTTCTCGATCCTCCAGGTCGCGTTCGACGCCTACGTGTGGGCGGACACGGCAAGCCCGCGTTTCGTCGACATCGTCGGCCCGTACAAGAAGTGGGGTGGCGACAACGCCGACGCCTTCTACCAGTACGCACCGATCGACCCGCGTCGCACGTACCGGGTCCGATGCAAGAAGGGCGACGCCGTCTACCTGTCGCTGACCGTGTACGGCGGCCCGAACGACGGCCGGTACTCCGAGCGCATCGTCGGGACCCTCAATGACCGTACGTTCGACATCGCGCGCGACGGCACCTTCGAGGTGGTGCTCAGCCCCGAGCCGCACGACGGGACGTGGCTGAAGCTCGAGCCCGACGCCGTGTGCGCCATCACCCGCGACTACCTCGACGACCCGGTCCGCGACCGCCGCGCCGAGTGGCACATTGAAGCCGTGGACCCGCCGGCGACGTACCGGCTCGACGACGCCGAGCTCGCCCGCCGCTTCCGCGCCGCGGCGACGTGGCTGCGGGACCAGGCGAACATCGTCCCGCTCGCGCTCGGCGAGCCGAACACGGTCGACGAGCCGTACCCCGTCCCGCAGCAGACGTTCGGCTGGGCCGCCGGCGACGCCGCCTACGCGATGGGCAGCTTCGACCTCGCCGAGGACGAAGCGCTTGTCATCGAGGGCCGGTCACCCGAGTGCGCGTTCTGGAACGTGTGCCTCTGGAACCAGTTCCTGCACACGTACAACTACGACTACGAGCGCGTCACGATCAACGGCGGCCAGGTGCAGTACGAGGACGACGGCTCGTGGACGATCGTCGTCGCCCACCGCGATCCCGGCTATCCGAACTGGGTCTCACCGGCCGGCCACCCGCGCGGCCGCATCTGGTTCCGCTGGTTCTACCCGGCCGAGACCCCGACGCGGCCGACCACCCGGGTGGTCAAGCTCCCGGGCTGACGCCGAGCACGCACACCACGGCGGTGGGCCGGAGGTCCAGCGTCTCGGTGCGCACGTCGGTGAAGCCGACGGTGGCGAACTGGTGCGAGAGCTCGTTGGCAGCGCGCGTCCCCGTCTCGTTGGTCGAGCCCGGGCCGCGCGGCTGGTAGGCGATCCCGATGCGTCCCCCCGGTCGCAGGAGCCCGCGCAGCTCCTCCAGGCGCGCGACCGGGTCGTCCCAGAACATCAGCGAGTTGACGGCGAGGATCGCGTCGAACGGCGCGTCGAAATCGGGGAGGTCCTCGGCCCAGCCCAGTCGCAGGTCGACGCGCCCCGCGCGCACGGCGGCCGTGTTGCGCCGCTTCGCCTGGCGGAGCATCACCTCAGAGTGATCGACGCCGCACACCAGCCCCCGGGTCGCGCGCCGCGCAAGCTCCTGGATCGCGATCCCGGGCCCGAAGCCGATCTCGAGCACACGCTCGTCGGGTTGCACGTCGAGGAGCCTGGCCGCCCACACGTTGCGCTTCCTGTTCGATCCGCGGTGCGCCATGACCCAGCCCGCCGCCCGGCCGCCGAGTCCGTGGGGGCGGTGGAATTGGCCCACCAGGGCCTTCGCCGTCTTCTGCTTGAGTCCCATCGCCTCGATGCAACAACCTCAAGTACCCTTGAAGTCAAGCCATGGGGGACGAGCTGCTCACGATCGGGGAAGTGGCGCGCCGGACCGGCGCCGCGACATCCGCGCTGCGCTACTACGAGGAGCTCGGTCTCTTGCAGCCGCACGCCCGGGTCTCGGGCCAGCGGCGCTACGCGCCGGACGC
>JBKPDN010000066.1:0-1592 GCA_046727875.1 Actinomycetota bacterium
CGTCGACCACCTTCACCTCGTCGGGGAACGCAGGGTCGTCCTGCGAGTACACGGTCAGGGGGAGCGTGCCGTCGGCGAGCTCAGCGAGCACCGGCGCCACCAGCCGGCAGGTGGGGCAGTCTCGCTTGACGATCGCCACCAACCCGTCGGGGAGTGGCGGTGCGGTCATCGGGAGACCCGTTTTGGCGTCGCTGCGCCGCACATATCCCGGAGCAGCGACGCCAAAATCACGGGGCGCGCTCGATCAGGTAGTCGATCGCTCGGGTGAGGACGGCGAGGTCGTCGGGCTCGATGGCGGGGAACATCGCGATGCGCAGCTGGTTCCGGCCCAGCTTCCGGTACGACTCCGTGTCGACGATCCCGTTGGCGCGCAATTGCGCAGCCAGCCACCCGGCGTCGACGGACTCGTCGAAGTCGATCGTGGCCGTCACGTGGCTGCGCTCGTCGGGCTTGGCGACGAACGGCGTGGCGTGGTCGTGGGCCTCGGCCCAGCCGTAGACGATCTCGGCGGACCGGTCGCAGCGCGACGCGGCCCACTCGAGGCCCCCGTGGCCGAGGATCCAGTCGAGCTGATCGGCCACAAGGAACAACGTGGCCAGCGCAGGCGTGTTGTAGGTCTGGTCGAGCCGCGAGTTCTCGAGCGCGATCGAAAGGCTGATCGACGGGGGGATCCACCGGCCCGCCGCCGCGATGCGATCGATGCGCTCGACCGCGGCGGGCGAGCAGCACGCGAGCCACAGCCCCCCCTCGCCGCCGAGAACCTTCTGGGGCGAGAAGTAGTACACGTCGAATTGTGCGGGGTCGACGCGCAGCGCGCCGGCACCCGAGGTCGCGTCCACGAGCACGAGACCGAACGCAGCGTCGACGCCGTCAGGCCGGCGCACGTCCATCATCACACCGGTGGACGTCTCGTTGTGCGGGAACGCGTACACGTCGACGTCGGGATCCGGTTGCAGCTCGGGGTGTGTTCCCGGCGGCGCCTCGATGATCCGCGGCTCCTCGAGGTGGGGCACGCCGGCCGCGGCGGCGGCGAACTTGGCCGAGAACTCGCCGAAGCTCAGGTGCTCGCTGCGCCGTTCGATCAGGCCGAACACGGCCGCGTCCCAGAACACGGTGGTGCCGCCCACGCCGAGCAGCACCTCGAAACCGTCCGGGAGATGCAGCAGCTCGGCGATGCCGGCGCGGATGCGGCGCACGACCGAGCGCACACCGTCGCGCCGGTGGCTGGTGCCAAGGTAGGAAGGCGCGGCGGCCGCGAGCGCGGTGACGGCCTCGGGGCGGACCTTCGACGGGCCCGAGCCGAACCGGCCGTCGGCCGGCAGCAGCTCGGGCGGCAACAGGATCGGATCGACGTCGTCGCCGGCGGGGGTCACGGGCCCACCGTACCGAGCAGGTGCGGCCACCGAACGTGTCGTTTGCGCGGTTGCCGCCGGGCGGGACGGGCCTATACCCTCGGGGGGTATCCCTCCCACCCGGAGGTCTTCGACATGGCTCTGACCGTCCTCGTCACCGGTGCCACCGGCCGATTCCGCCTGGTGGCCGAGATGCTCCTCGAGCGTGGTCACCGGGTGCGCGCGGGCACCCGCGACCAC
>JBKPDN010000067.1:0-5253 GCA_046727875.1 Actinomycetota bacterium
TGACCGGCCGCTCGGCCCAGAAGTCGCCGAGCCGGCGCGGCTGGCCCGTGGCGTCGGGAAGCTCGAGCGCCTCCAACCGGGGAAGATCCACGTTTCCTCCTGTCGCCGTCGCAAGCTGACCCTATATGGGAGAATGGGGTCATGACGCAGACACAGGCCCAGAGCTTCAACCGGATGGACGAGTCCACCGCCGAGCAATGGGCGGTCATCGGCGCAGAGTCGTTCAAGAACCAGGACCGGGTCGCCGAGCGGACCCTCGACATGCTGCGGTCGCTTGCGGACATCACCGACGGCTTCAAGGTCGACCAGCTCACGCACTGCCTGCAGACCGCGACGCGCGCCGAGCGCGCCGGCGCCGACGACGAGGTCGTGATCGCCGCCCTCTGCCACGACGTCGGCAAGGCCGTGAGCGTCCCGAATCATCCTGCCATCGCGGCCGAGATCCTCAAGCCGTACGTGCGCGACGAGGTCTACTGGATGATCAAGGTCCACCAGGACTTCCAGGGCCGGCACTATTACCACCACTTCGGCGGCGACCCGAACGCCCGGGACCAGTACAAGGGTCATCCCTCCTACGAGCTCGCCGAGCAATTCGCCGACGAGTGGGACCAAGCCGCGTTCGACCCCGACTACGACACGCTGCCGCTCGAGCACTTCGAGCCACGCGTGCGCGAGCTGTTCGCCACGCCGAAGTCGTTGTAGCTCTGTCGCGGCCGACTACTCGATCACGCCGAGACGGCGCGCGCTCGCGAGCGCGCCCTGGCGGATCTCCTCCTCGTCGGCGATCTCGCGGCCGCGCATGAGCACGCGCCCCGCGACGACCGTCGTGTCGACCACCGCGCCTGACGCCGCGTAGACGAGGTTCGCGACGAGGTCGCCCGGTGTGAGCTCGGGCGCGTCGCTCCGCACGAGCAGGAAGTCGGCCGGTTCCCCCACGGCGACGCGACCGGGCGCGCCTCGTGGCAACGGCGGCTTTGCCGACCGTTGCCGCAAAGCCGGAGCTTGCGACGGCGACAGGAAGAGCAGCGGGGCGCGCTGCCCGGTGGCCACCGCCCACGCTTCGGAAGCCGGCATGGCCGCGGGGTCGCGGGCGTCGTGTTTCTGGATCAGCGCCAGGTGCTTCACGTCCTGGAGCAGATCGAGCGAGTTGTTCGACGATGCACCGTCGGTCCCGAGACCGACCGGCACACCGCGCTCGCGCGCCTTGGCGTACGGGAAGACGCGCCCCACCGCGAGCTTGAGGTTCGACACCGGGTTCGTGACGACAGTCGCGCCGCGCTCCCCGACCAGCGCGAGCTCGTCGTCGTCGAGCCACGTGCCGTGCGCGAGCAGGGTGGACGTAGTGAGCAAGCCGATGCGGTCCAGGTACGGCGCGGGTCGAACCCCGTTCGCCTTCACGCAGTCCCGCACCTCGCCCTCGGTCTCCGACAGGTGGATCTGGACGGGGATGCCGCGCTCCGAGGAGAGCTCGGCCACCCAGTGCAGCGACTTCTCGCTCACTGTGTAGATGCTGTGCGGACCGAGCGACGGGCTGACGCGCGCACCGGCGTCAGCGAGCACGTCGAGAGTTCGCTCGGCGTCGGCGCGCAGCGCGTCCGACCTGGCGGCGTCCAGGCCGTCGATCAGTGGCAGCGACACCGTCGCTCGCAGTCCCGCGTCGTTGACAGCGCGCGCAACCGCATCCGGATGCCAGTACATGTCCCAGAACCTGACGGTTCCGGACCGGATCATCTCCGCGCACGCGAGGCGAGTGCCCCAGTACACGTCGTCGGCGGTGAGCTTGGCCTCGGTGGGCCAGATCCGGTCCCGCAGCCACTCCATCAGGGGCAGGTCGCCGCCGTAGCCGCGCATCAACGTCATCGCCGCGTGGCCGTGCCCGTTCACCAGACCCGGGAGCAACGCCATCCCACACGCGTCGATCACGTCGTCACCCGCTGCCGCCTCGACACCGGCGCCGAGGCCCGCGATCGTCTCGTCCTCGACGCGCAGTCCGACGGTCTCGCCGTCGAGGCGCGCGTCGCGCACCGTGAGGCTCATCCCGTCCCCGCCTCCTTCGCGAGCACCGGTAGTACCACGTCGAGGGCGCCGATCAGGCGGCCCCGGTTCGCCGCCGTGCCGGCACGGAACTCGTCCATCGTGAGCGGGGCGTCGCCGACGCCGTTGGCGAGGTTGTCGACGACGCACACGCTGGCGTAGGCGATGCCGAGCTCGCCGGCCAGGACGCACTCGCTGGCGATCGTCATGCCGATGAGATCGGCGTGGCCGGCGATCAAGCGGATCTCGGCCCGAGTCTCGAAGCGCGGGCCGATCGCCTGCCAGTAGACGCCCCCGTCGACCAGCGGCACGTCGGTGTGCTCCGCCCACCGTTCGATGACCGTGCGCCGCCAGTCCCGGTCGAAGCCCGGCGACTGGTGCCCCGCGTCACCGTCCGAGAACGAGATGCCGAGCTGCAGCGCGACGAAGTCGTCGGGGGCTACGAACGTGCCGACCGGCAGGTCGCGCCGCAGGCTGCCCGTCGACGCGAGGCCGAGGATCCGGTCGCAGCCCAGATCAGCGAGCGCCTGCACGTGCGCACGGTGGTTGACAAAGGGCGCCGAAGCAAAGCTGTCGAGCCCATGCCGCTGGATCACGACGTACGCCCCGGCGTCGAGGAGCGCGACCGCGCCGTACGCAGTGACGACGTCGAGTCGTGTCGCCCCCGCCGCGAAGTTGGTCCCGAGAATGCCGTGTCCGCCCATCACGGCAAGCCGTCCCACAGCTGCTCAGCCTACGACGGGCGACTCCGCCAGCGACGCGAGCGCGAACACGAGCGTGTCGCGGTCGGGGGTGGCGCTCTTCCCGTCGCGCAGACGGGGAGGAAGCTCGACCTGGATGCCGGTGCGCCGTGGACGGTTGACGGGGTTATCGGGATGCATACCGCGCAGGTCGGGTGGGATCGCCGACAGATCGTCGACCACTGGGTACGAGGGCAACGCAGCGCGCAGGACCTCTGCCGCCCGCGCCGCCAGGTCGCGGTTCTGCCCCCCGATGAGCACCGTGTCACGGAAGCCGGCGCGGCCGTAACCGTGCAGCGACACGACGACGTCGACGTGGCCCAGGAACGCTGCCAGCGCCTGCGACGCGCCCGGGTCGACCTGTGCCGACGGAATGTGCCAGCGCAGGTCCTCGGGCTGACGGACTGCATAGAGCGACGCCCCACCGCGCTCGGCGGCGTCGGTCGCCACCTCGGCCGTTCCCCGCTCGAGGCTCCCGCCGTGGATCGCGAGGAATCCGAAGCGCGACCGCAGCTCCCAATCCTCGATCACACCGGGATGCCGGAGCAGCTCGTCGAACACGGGTCCTACAGTGCCCGAAACTGCGAGCGCCGGGGGTCGATGGTGCCAGTGGGGGCCGTGGTGTTAGCGTCCCGGGTCACCCCGCTCGTCGACACGTTCCGGCGAGCGACCGGTTGGCCCTTGCTTCGACCCGCTCGGTGGTCGACATACACCCGATGGATCGCGACGCTCACTCCCCTCGTCCGGCGCCGCGTCCCCGTCCGTGGCGGCGGGTGGCGGGAGCTCTCGGCACGCTGACCCTCGCGCTGTCCGGCGCGGCGACCGGGATCGTGACGGTGGCGCCCACCGCCGCGCACGCCCAGGAGGATCCGCAGGTCGCGCAGGCCCGCCAGACCCTCCAGCAGGCGCAGGAAGAAGCCAACGCCGCCCACGACCGCTACCAGAAGGCGGTCGACGAGCGGGACCAGGCCGAGGCGAAGATCACCGAGCTCGAGCAGGCGATCCCCGACATGCGGGCACACGAGGCGGAGTTGCGCTCGCAGCTCTCGACCCGCGCCGCCGCGCTGTACAAGAACACAGATCCGAGCGGCGGGCTCGACGTTCTCGCGAGCCAGAACCTCTTGAACGCGGCGCGCAAGACACAGCTCACCAAAGCGGCAGGCGACTTCGACGAGGAGCGGGCGCGCCAGCTGCATGAGACCGCCGACCGGCTCCAGCAGGCGCAGGACGAGCTCACGAGCCGGCGGGCGGAGCTCGACGCGCTCCTCCCCCAGCTCGACCAGGAGAAGGCGGCGTTCGACTCGAAGGTGGCGGCGGCGAACCGGGCCCTCGAGGTAGCAGAGGAGATCGGGGCGCTGCGGGCCCTCGGCGAGCCGGTCATGGGGCCCTCGGTCCTCAACGCGCAGGAGATCACGGCGTGGTACCGGTCGAGCGGCGCGTCGCCGAGGCTGTCAGGGGTCTCGATCGACGAGCTGGTGCAGATCTTCATCGAAGAAGGCGCGGCCGAGAACGTGCGCGGCGATATGGCGTTCGCGCAGGCGTACATCGAGACGGGCGGGTTCTCCGCCGGCGGCCGCGACAACAACTTCTCGGGGCTCGGCGCGTGCGACGGCTGCTCAGGCGAGCGGCAGTTCCCCACCGCTCGTGACGGCGTGCGGGCGCAGATCCAGCACCTCCGCAACTACGCCGACCGCAACTCGCGCGCGTCCGACCTCAGCAACCCCCCGTCGCCGTACTGGTACGGGCCGGACCCGGCGACCGCGGCGAGGAACTTCGACACGTTCTTCGCCAAGGGCTGGGCGCCGATCTGGCAGATGATGGGGCACGGGAACTGGGCCACCGACCCGAACTACGCGTCCAAGGTCATCGGGATCTACAACCGCATGGTCGCATCGAGAGGCGGCTGACGATTCCGACCTGATGTGTGTCGTCAGTGCATCAGGCCCTTGCCGGTCACGAGCGGCAGGTCCAGCACCGACAGCAGCCCGGGCTCGGCATCGCACACGGCGGGGATCGCGTTGAGGCAGCGCATGGCCGTAGCTGTGAGACCGCCGGTGTTGTGGTCGCCGTCCTCGCCCTCGAAGTGGAACTGGCAGTGGAGCGCGGGGTTGCCGTCGATGTCGACGCGATAGCCGCCCTGGCCGGGGAGCGCGGGCCAGTCGGGCGCAACCTCCTGGTTGATGCGCGTGACGTGCTCGAGCACGACGCGAGGCTCTCCGCCCACGATTCCCTGCACCTCGAAGCGCATCCCGGCCGTCGTTCCTTGCGCGATCGTCCCGAGGGGGGTCGTGTAATCGCGCGCCGCGGGTACGCGCTCGTGTACCTCACGGATGTCGTCCAGCTCGACGCCGAGCCCGGCGGCGAGGACCGACACCGTGCAGCCCCATGCGAGACCGATCACACCCGGCTGCAGGATTAGCGGGAGCTCGTCGAGCGACTTGCCGAAGCCCATGATGTCGAACAGCACGTCGGCCTGGAG
>JBKPDN010000068.1:0-4005 GCA_046727875.1 Actinomycetota bacterium
TCGTGTCGAGGACCTGGTTCACCATCGGCACCAACTCGGTTCGGTTCTCGTAACTGCCGAGCACGACGTAGAGCGAGAACGGCCGGCCCACTTCGGTGAAGAACACCTGCGTGCCCGCTTGGCCGCGCAGCCTCCGCTGCAGCAGGCTCGTGCTGAAGGCGTTGGCTTCGAGCGCGCGCGGGAGCCCTTGCCGCGCGAAGAGCTTCGTTGCCGCGCTGGACGAGTCGTACTCGAAGAGCACCACCAACACATCACGTACACCCAGTCGCTCGACCGCGCCGCCGCCGAAGTCGCCGATCGTCGAGGGACGCGCCACGTTGGCGAGGTGGACGACGGCCTGCGTGGTTGCGCCCGCCGGCGCCGGCGCTCCACTGTCGACAGTCGTCGCCTCGCCCTGTTGCGGGCGGCGGAAGATCCGGCCGTCCCAGCCCGACGGCAGGTCCACGGTCACGCCCTGACCGGTCAGCTCAGCCACCGGGAGTCCCCACCACGACGCCGGTCGCAACAACGCCCACGAGCACGACGACGGCAAGCGTCGCCCACCGTGCCAATCGATCGTGGTCGGTGGCCCGACGCATCACATGGCGTAGCTGGCCGGGCCCGCGCACGCCCACGACGGCCAGCAGCGGAAGGGCGCGGGCGACCCCGAACGCAGCCCCGACCACCAGCCCGCCCCATACCGAACCGCTGAGGACGGCGAGCACGATCGTCAGGTACACCGACGCGGTCGTGACCACCGTGACGACGCCGAGCCCGAGCTGATACCCGAACCCCAGGCCGTAGACCCAACCCCGATACGTGCCGAGCCAGTTCTCGTTCACCTGCCGCCGGACGCTCGGCGCTCGTAGCCGCGCCATATGGAGGTCGACTGCCAGCGCTGTGACGCAGGCCACGACCACGAGCGCTGCGATGACACCCGACGCCGGCTGCACGAGACGGTGCAACCCCGCGCCGGCGAGCCCGGCGACACCGCCGACGGTCGCGCCGCCGGCAACCGATCCCAGGAGGTACCAGGTATAGGTCACGCCCCATCGTTGGTTCCGGGCCCGCTCCCCGAGCGGGTTGATGCTCGCCAGCATCGACTCTCCTCACGGCGACCAACTCGAGCGCACACCGGCGACGACCGCCACGATCACACCGGCTACCGACACTGCGATCATCGGTGTCCGTCCGGGCGATCAGCGGGTGCCTGCAAGTCGTCCGCCGTGCGCGGATACAGGCTGGGGTCGCCGGGGTCGATGCCCGCGGCCCGTAGCTCGGCATCGATGCGCGACGCCCGATCCTGATCGCGGCGCGGTCGGACCCGCGCACGACCTCGCGGCCTTCCGTCGCCGTCGACGAGACCGGCGTCCTCGAGCGCCTGACCGATCAGCGACTCGACATTCGCCCACGTCCCCGCGGCGCCCTCGCCGATGATCTGGCGCGACGGCCCGTCGACGTACACGAAGTACGGCACGACCGGCACGTCGTACGCCTGCCACGCGCGGCTCGACATCACCACGGGCACGTCAGCAGGCTCGAGCTTCCGGATCTTCGAGATGCTCTCCTCGCCTCCGTCCTTCGTGACGACGACGAGCCGGGCGTCACCCGGCACGTCGAGACCGTCAGGCTGCGCGAACGACTGCCAGAAGTCGGCGCACGTGTGACAGCCACTCGACAGGAACGCGAGCAACGTGGAGTCCCGGGCGCCGACGACGCCGATGCTGACGGCATCGCCCCCCGGGCTCGTGCCGACGACGTCCGAAGGCCGCCGCCCCGAGGCGGGCGCGGCCGGGGAGGAGGACCGGGCCGGCAGGCGAGTCCCGACGTCGACGCCGAGCTCACGCAGTGCTCGCACGATCTCGGCGTGTCTGCGGAGCAATCCGGCAACGAGCAGCGCGAGCAGCCCGACGACCACGCTGAGAATCGTGACGAGCACGACCATCGGCGAGTTCCCCCCAGCTGTTGCATGGACGACCGATGTCGCTATCGGCGAGAGGGACAGTTTGGTTGATCTGTCCTTACTGGACAACTGGGTCGCATGGGCGCCGTCCCATCAAGCGTCACCCTCCCGTGTCCCAGGCGGCGCGTGCGGGTAAGGCGTAGTTCGCGTCCCAGTGGTGCTAGAAGGAGGCCTCCGCAGCGCCAAACCAGAAGGGGAGAAGGACATGACGAAGACCGAGTTGGAGCGCGCCGTCGCCGATGCGGCAGGCGTGGAGAAGCGCACGGCGGCGGCGGTGCTCGATGCGCTGCAGGAGGTCGTGACGAACAATGTCCGACGGGGTACGGCGGTCACCATCCGTCCCGGCTTCATCAAGGTGAGCCGGAAGGACGTGAAGGCACGCAAGGCGCGCAAGGGCACGAATCCGTTCACGGGCGAGCCGACCGTGTTCAAGGCCCGTCCCGCGTCCAAGACCGCGAAGGTCGCCGCTCTCAAAAAGCTGAAGGATGCCGTCGGAGCGAAGTCTCGCTGACCAGCTCGGCGCGGGCGCCACGCTCACGTGGCGTCGCGCAAGGCCTCCTCGCCCTCTTCGGTGAGACGGTACGCGTACGTCCTGAGTCCGTCGCGGGCGAACCGGCCGGTTCGGCGTTCGACGTAGCCGCGATCGGCGAGCCGCTCGAGGGCGGCGCGAACCGCGTCCGCGTCGTCCTGCATCTCGGCGGAGAGATAGCGATTGTTGTCAGCGACTTGGGCGTACGACGCTTGTTGGAGAAGCTGGATACGCAGGAAGCGAAGGATCGCCTCTTCGTCGCCTGAGAGCTCGTCCATCGACGGGAAGGGCGGCGGGTGCTCCTTCGTCGCGCGGCGACTGCGCGTGGTGCGTGCTGCTGGCAGCTCGTGCCCTGCCCGAGATACCGGGGCGCCCGCCCGATCCGTCATCTCCAACCCCCAACGACAGGCGCCAGACTCCAACAACCGCGCACACCCCGTCAAGGGTGAATCGCGGAGCGTGCCCGTCGATCCGTCGGACAGATCGGTCAGCTGGCGCAGATGGCCGCGCGGCTGGAGATGCCGATCGACCGGCGGCCCTCGCGGATCGGGTTCAGGTCGCGGCCGTTGGTGAGGTAGCAGAAGGAGAGACCGCTCTCGGGGTCTGCCCAGGCGATCTGGCCGGCGGCGCCGGTGTGCCCGAACGTGCGGGCCGACTGGGTGTGCCCGAACCCGCGCCGGTTGGCGTTCCCGTCGTCGCCGGCGACGACGACGCCCAGGGCGCGGTTGGCGGATACGCCCAGCAGGGGATCGGGGACCGTGTTGCGCACCCGACCGGTCGCGTCGGCGAGGACGCCCGGGTCCCAGAGGCCGTCGGGGTCGTGGAGCAGCGCCTGGTAGAAGAGCGCGACCGTGGCCGCGGTGGCGACGCCGCCCCCGCCGGGGACGCCGACGGCGCGGACGTCCGGCCGGTTGAACGACAGCAGCGCGTCGTCGGTCACCTCGGTGACGGGCAGCTCGGGCACGCCGAAGATCGCCTCGAGCTCGTCGGGCGACGCCGGCTCGCCGCACAGCGAGAGCTCGGCGATGTCGTCCTGGTCGGCGGGCGAGATGCCGAGCACGCGCGGCAGGCCGAGCGCGCCCGTCACCCGCTCGTGGATCACGTCGCGGTAGTCGCGCCCGGCAACGCGCTCGATGAGCTCCGCGAGCACCCAGTGGGCCGAGGTCGCGTGGTACTCGTGGGCGGTGCCCGGCTCCCAGTTGAGCCGCCAGCGGGCGAACGCGGCGAGGCGGCGGTCGCGGTCGGCCTAGTCGGGCGGGCCCAGCGGCGCACGCGGGAACCCCGACGTGTGCAGCATCACCTGCTCGACGGTGACGACGTCCTTGCCGTTGGTCCCGAACTCGGGGACGTAGTCGACGACCCGCCGCTCGATGTCGAGCCTGCCCTCCCCGATGAGCAGCCATGCCGGCACGCTAGGTGAGTGGCGTTGGCTCCGCTTGGTCGACGGAGCCGTCGCCGTCCCCGCCGGTCGAGGGCGGCGGGAACAGGGCCCGGAACGTGAAGGCCTGCGGCGAGGGTCCGTCGCGGCGCAGGG
>JBKPDN010000069.1:0-10520 GCA_046727875.1 Actinomycetota bacterium
CAGCTACTTCGATGGCGCCGCCAGCGAGATCCAGACCGCGCTCGACAGCTTCCGGTCCGCCGACCCGAACAGCCCGGCGTTCCAGGGTGACGTGACGGTCTTCGAGACGTCGCTCAAGGTGCTGAGCGCGAAGATCGGCGATCCGTTCAGCAAGGTGACGAACCAGGAGCTCCTCAGCGCGTTCAAGAAAGAGAAGTCCTGCAAGGACGTCGTGAGCGTTTTCTGACCCGCGACGATTCCGGTCCTGGGACCCGGGTCGGGACCGGTACGCTCCGCGTGTGGAGCGCCGGATCTTCGGTCTCGAAAACGAGTACGGGGTCACCTGCACGCTGCGCGGGCAGCGGCGCCTGAGCCCGGACGAGGTCGCGCGCTACCTGTTCCGGCGGGTGGTCTCGTGGGGCCGATCCAGCAACGTGTTCCTCGAGAACGGAGCCCGGCTCTACCTCGACGTGGGGAGTCACCCCGAGTACGCCACGCCGGAGTGCGACTCGATCGACGATCTCGTCGTCCACGACAAGGCCGGTGAGCGCATCCTCGAGGGCCTGGTCCGGAGCGCCGAGCAGCGGCTGCGGGAGGAAGGCATCCGCGGCGAGGTCTTCTTGTTCAAGAACAACACCGACTCCGCCGGCAATTCGTACGGCTGCCACGAGAACTACCTGGTCGAGCGGGACGGCGACTTCGCCAAGTTCACGGACGTGCTGATCCCGTTCCTGGTGACCAGGCAGGTCTACGCGGGAGCGGGCAAGGTGCTCCAGACGGCTCGAGGCGCCATGTACTGCGTGAGCCAGCGGGCCGAGCACATCTGGGAGGGCGTGTCCAGCGCTACGACCAGGTCGCGCCCGATCATCAACACGCGTGACGAGCCTCACGCCGACGCCGAACGGTTCCGGCGCTTGCACGTGATCGTCGGCGACTCGAACATGAGCGAGTACACGACGTTCCTCAAGATCGGCGCGACGTCGGTCGTCTTGCGCATGCTCGAAGAGGACGCCAGCCCGTGGCGCGATCTCACGCTCGAGAACCCGATCCGCGCCATCCGGGAGATCAGCCACGACCTCACGTGCCGGCGCCGCGTGCGGCTCGCGAACGGCCGTGAGCTGTCCGCGATCGAGATCCAGTCCGAGTACCTGAACCGCGCGCTCCGTTTCGCCAAGCGCCGCGGGCTGGCGCCGCTCGAGGAGCAGGCGCTGCGCATGTGGGAGCACGCGATGAGCCGGCTCGAAGACGACCCGCTCTCGCTCGATAGCGAGGTCGACTGGGTGATCAAGTACCACCTCATCGAGGCGTACCGAAAGCGCCACGACCTCCCGTTGACGCATCCCCGGATCGCGCTACTCGACCTCTCGTACCACGACGTCACCCGGGCCCGGTCGCTCTACTACCTGCTCGAACGGCGCAAGCAGGTCCAGCGCACCGTCCGGGACTCCGACATCGAGACCGCGGTGACAACACCTCCGCAGAGCACGCGGGCCCGACTCCGGGGCGCGTTCATCAAGCGGGCCAAAGAGCGGAAGAGGGACTACACGGTCGACTGGGTCCACCTGAAGCTCAACGACCAGGCGCAACGCACCGTGTTGTGCAAGGACCCGTTCAAGGCGCGCGACGACCGCGTCGAGCGGCTCATCGCGAGCCTGTAGAGAGCAGGCCTTCTAACCTCACGCCATGCCGTCGTTCCGATCCGGCAAGGTGACGCAGCTGCTCGTGGAGCGGCCCGGGTTGCAGCGCGTGGAAGTCGACCTCGGCGACGGCCCCGAGCGTGCATACGTCCTCACCCAGTTGACGGGAAACGTCGGGGTAGGTGACCAGGTCGTCGTCAACACGACGGCGGTCGAGCTCGGGCTCGGTACGGGTGGGTGGCACGTCGTGCACTGGAACCTCGAGCGCGACCGTTGGGCGGAGCGCGGGCCCGGGCACATCATCAAGGGTCGGTACACGAGCCTGCAGGCCGACGTCGGGAGCGCCGAGGAGCATCTGTCGCAGCTGGCCGAGGTGGAGTCGGTGGACGGGATGCCAGTGGTCGCGGCCGCTCTGCACAGCCAGCTGCCGGCGGCGGCGGTCGCGTTCAAACAGCAAGAGCCGGATGCGCGGCTCGCGTACGTCATGACCGACGGCGCCGGCCTTCCCCTGGCGTTGTCGGACCTCGCGTTCGCGCTCCGTGAACGCGGGCTGATCGACGCCACGATCACGTGCGGTCACGCCTTCGGCGGCGACTACGAGGCGGTGTCGATCTTCTCGGCGCTCGCAGTCGCGCGCCACGTTGCGGGCGCTGACGCGGTCGTCGTGGCGATGGGGCCCGGGATCGTCGGCACGAACACGCGGCTCGGCTTCTCGGGGATGGAGGTCGGGTCGATCCTCGACGCCGCCGTGGCGCTCGGAGGGCAGCCCATCGCGTGTCTGCGCGTCTCCTTCGCCGACCCGCGTGCACGCCACAAGGGCGTCTCGCACCACACGCGGACTGCTCTGCGTCTGGCGTGCCGTGAGCGGGTCGTCGTGGCCGTGCCCCGCCTCGGCGGCGACGAGGACGCCCGCCTGCGGGCCGACCTGGCCGATGCGGGCATCGACCGGCGCCACGACCTGGTCGAGGTCACGCCGCCGGACGTGCTCGGGCTGCTCGCCGAGTACGGCCTCGAGGTCGTGTCGATGGGGCGTCCCGCGGCCGACGACCCCGCCCTGTTTCTCGCCGCGGGGGCGGCGGGGGCGCTTGCCGCCGAGCGCGCCCGGCCGCGATGACAGCGGCTTCGTCGACCGTCGATTGAGATGATCGACCGGCTCGAGCGGCTCACCAACCTCGTCGCCACGCTGCTCGACACGCGCCGGCCGCTGACGCTCGAGGAGATCGTCGAGCTCGTGCCCGGCTACCCGCCCGACAAGCTGTCGTACCGCCGGCAGTTCGAGCGCGACAAGGAGACGCTACGAGGCATCGGGATCCCGGTGCGGCTCGAATCGGTCGACGGCCTGGGGCCCGAGCAGGGGTATCGCATCCTGCCCGACGAGTACTACCTGCCGCCGCTCGACCTGAAGCCCGAGGAGCAGGCCGCGCTGCACGTCGCGGTGACCGCGGTGCGTCTCGAGGGAGCTCCGACGCCGGCCGAGGCGCTGTGGAAGCTGGGCGGGCGCGTCGGCGAGGCCGCGAACGCGCTCGCCGCGCTCCCAACGGTGCCGGCCCTGCCCGCGATGTTCGACGCGTACCGAACCCATGCGACGGTCACGTTCACCTATCGCGGCGAAGCACGGCGCGTCGACCCGTGGGGGATCCTCTTCCGGCGCGGCCACTGGTACGTGGTCGGGTTCGACCACGATCGCGACGAACAGCGCTCGTTTCGCGTCGATCGCATCGATAGCGACGTCGACGCCGGGCCCGCCGGCGCGTTCGAGCCGCCCGCGAGCATCGAGCCGGGAGCGGTCCTGCGCTCCGAGCCGTGGGAGTACGGGGACGACGACGTCGTGATGGCGAGAGTGCTGATCGACGCGGTGCAGGCGCTCGCCGTCGTCGACCGGGTCGGTGAGAACGCCGTCGTCGAACGGCGCGACGACGGTAGCGTCGTCATCGAGTTGCCGGTGACGAACACGGTTGCGTTCCGGTCGTTCGTGCTCGGCCTGCTGGACGCGGCGGAGGTCATCGGGCCGCCCGCGCTGCGGGACGAGATGATCGGCTGGCTCGAAGAGCTGGCGCGGGGCGCGGTGTGAGCCCGCGCCCGCTGGCCGGGTCCCGTCTCCGGCGGGTGCTCGCGTTGGTGCCCTGGATCGCGGAGCATCCTGGCGTCGCGCTGACCGACCTCGCGGCGCGGTTCGGCGTGTCGGAATCGGAGCTCGAGCACGATCTCGAGCTGTTGCCGTTCTGTGGCCTCCCGCCCTACACGCCGGATCGCCTCATCGAGGTGGAGATCGTCGACGGGCACGTCTGGATCCGCTTTGCGGAGTACTTCGACCGTCCCCTCCGGCTGTCGGCCGAAGAGGGCCTGGCGCTGCTCACGGCGGGGCGCGCGCTGCTGGCCGTCCCCGGCTCGGACGACCACGGTGCCCTGGCCACGGCGCTCGACAAGCTCGCACACACGCTCGGGGCGACCGAGGGGCTCGCGGTCGAGGTCGGGGAGCCCGCCCACCTCGACGCGCTGCGACGCGCGGCCGCGGCGCACGAACGCGTCGAGATCGAGTACTACTCGTTCGGTCGCAACGCGACGACCACGCGGGCAATCGACCTCCAGTCCGTGTTCCACGCTTTCGGGCACTGGTACGCCGCCGCGTATTGCCACCGGGCCGAGGACGAGCGGCTGTTCCGGATCGATCGCATCAGCGCGGTCCGGCCGACCGGAGATCACTTCGACCGGCCCGTCGACGACGGGGACGAGGCGCATTTCGGGGAGACCGTGTACCACCCGCGCCGGGACGACCCACGCGTCACGCTCGAGCTCGCGCCCGAGGCGGAATGGGTCGTCGAGAGCTACCCGTCCGAGGAGGCAGACGAGCGGCCGGACGGCTCGTGGCGGGTTGTCCTGGCGGTCAGCGAGCGGGCGTGGCTCGAGCGGCTGCTGCTCGAGCTCGGCCCGGCGGCGCGGGTGATGGAGCCGGCCGAGCTCCGGTCCGTCGGGGCCGAGGCCGGCGCTCGCCTCTTGTCTCGCTACCGCCCCCGCTCGCGCTCCTGACCCCACCGCGTGCGAGGATGTGCGGCAGTGAAGCAGGGCACGTGACGGAACCCGACCCCGGCGCGGTCGACACGACCGCGCCTCCCTTGGAGTCTCAGACGACCGAGGCTGCCGCGCGCACCGAACCAGACGGGCGCGCGAAGTCGGGAGGGACCGGCCGCCGGACTCGCCGGGCGATCATCGAGTGGGCCATCCTGATCGGCAGCGCGCTCGTCATCGCGATCCTCATCAAGACGTTCCTGTTCCAGGCGTTCTACATCCCGTCCGAGTCGATGAAGCCGACGCTCAACGTCGGCGACAGAGTGCTCGTGAACAAGCTCAGCTACAAGGTGCACGACGTGAACCGCGGCGACATCGTGGTGTTCACGACACCTCCCAAGGCCAAGGACGCGAACGGCGAGATCAAGGATCTCGTCAAGCGCGTCGTCGCCCTGCCCGGAGACACGCTCGAGACGCGCGGCGGCCACGTCTTCATCAACGGTCGTCAGCTCAACGAGCCGTACCTGGTCAAGGGCATCACGACGTGTGCGCCGAACACGCCCGCGTCGAGCTGCGCGGACTTCCCCCCGAGGACGATCCCCGCCGGTGACGTCTTCGTCATGGGGGACAACCGCCCGGCGTCGAAGGACTCGCGGTACTTCGGCGCCATCAAGGAGTCGTCGATCGTCGGCCGGGTCTTCATCCGGATCTGGCCGCTGAACGACCTCGGCTTCCTGTAGCCAGCGCCCTCAGCGTTCCGCGTCCGACTGCTCGCCCCACTCGGCCACCGTGGCCACCATGCGGTCGACCCGGTCGCAGTACACGGCGTCCATGCGCATCCGGAGCATGGAGCGCAGGTGGCGAACCTCCTGCACGTCCCACGCGAAGGCCTTGACGTCGAATCGGTGGAACAGCGCGACGAGGCCTGCCGTCCATTCCGAGTGGTGGAGGTTCATGGTGTCGATCCCCGCCGCGGCCAGATCGGCGGCGTGCCGCTCGAGCGGCACCTCGATGTGCTGGCGACGGCGCGAGTGCACGAGCTTCACGTCGGGGAACCGCTCCCGCAGGCCGCCGAGAAAGCGGACGCTCGCATGGCAGAGCCACAGGCGCCCGGGCGCGCCGTCGCCGGCGGTGTGGGCCAGCTCGATGATCGGCACGGCGGCGTCCCGGTGCATCACGTCGATCGACAGCTCGTAGTCGATGCCCACGGCCTCGTAGAGATCGGCCAGTCGCGGCACGTCGAGGTCGGCCAGCTCGCGCGCCGGGGTCTTCGTCACGTTGCGGCGGCGGAGGCCCTTTCGAGCGAACCGGTCATGGACGAGCACCACCTCACCGTCGCCGGAGAGCCACGCGTCGGTTTCCAGGCCGCGGGCGCCGTGCTCCAGCGCCCGCCGGAAGGCTGGCAGCGTGTTCTCGGGCGCGTCCATACGTGCGCCCCGGTGGGCGAAGGTGATCGGTCGCACGATCCTTGCATCATCGCAGGCGCGTCCGTTCGTGGCGGGTCCTCAGGGCTACCATCGCCCGCTGGGGATAGGTACGAAAGGAGCCCGATTGCCGCAGGTCGGCCCGCTCGAGATCCTCGTGATCCTCGTCGTCGCGCTCATCGTGTTCGGCCCGAAGAAGCTGCCCGACATCGGCCGCCAGGTCGGCCGCGGCGTCCGTGAGTTCCGCAAGTTCCAGCAGGGCTTCCGTGACGACATCGAGGGTGCCTTCGGCGGGCACGATGACGACACGAACGACGACACGCACGACGACAGTGACGAGGACGACCACTCCCGGCAGATCGAGGCCGGGAAGTCCGACCATCCACCGCGCTACGAGCCGCCCCCGGCTGACACCACCTCGTAACGAGCTCCGTGGCAACCCCCGAGAGCGGCGGCCGCATGACGGTCGTCGAGCACCTGACGGAGCTGCGCCGGCGGATCATCGTCTCTCTGATCGCGATCACGCTCGGCGCCATCGTGTGCTTCATCTTCTCCGCGTCGATCATCAGCTTCTTCGTCCAGTACTACCGGGACGCGACGCACGGTCAGAAGAACGCGCTGATCTTCCTCGGTCCGCTCGACGCGTTCCTCACGCGGATCAAGATCGCGACGTACGGAGGCATCGTGCTCGCGCTGCCGGTGTGGCTGTGGGAGCTGTGGCGGTTCATCACCCCGGGGCTGAACCCGAAGGAGAAGCGTTACGCGATCCCATTCGTGTTCGCGTCGATCGTCCTGTTCGCCTTCGGCGCGGGGGTCGCGCTCCTGACGCTGCCGAAGGCGCTCGAGTTCCTGCTCGACATCGGCGGCTCGCAGCTCCGACCGGAGCTCACCGCCGACAAGTACCTGGGGCTTGTGTCCCTCATGATCGTGGCGTTCGGCATTGCCTTCGAGTTCCCGGTGGTGCTGGTGTTCCTGCTGCTGGCCCGGGTGCTGACGACCCAGCAGCTCCGACGCTGGCGGCGGCCGGCGATCGTGATCATCGTCGTGTTCGCCGCCGTCATCACGCCGAGCCAGGACCCGTACTCTCTGTTCGCCATGGCGATCCCGATGTACATCTTCTACGAGCTCTCGATCATCATCGGAAGGTTGTTGAAGCGATGAGCCCGAGCCGGCGTCGCACGCGGGGTGGGTACCGTCCGCCGAGGAACCGCAGCGAGGTGATCACGGCGGTCGCCGCGGTAGTCGGCGTGCTGGCGGTGACCGTGGTGCTCATCTGGTTCCTCCGGCCCAGCGACTCCTCCCCGAGTCAACCGAACATCAGGACACCGGTCTCCGTGCCCGAAGCGACGCTCCCGGCCGACTCGACGCCAGCAACCGCGCCGGCCTCGAGCCAGCCGTGAGGTCGTGACCGCAGACCGGTTGGCGAGAGAGCCCGCGGAAAGGCGCGCGTCATTCGAGGCGAGCAGGCCGTTCCCGCTCGATGCCTACCAGCGCCGAGCGCTCGATGCGCTCGACCAGGGGCAGTCGGTCCTCGTCGCGGCGCCGACCGGGTCGGGGAAGACCGTGGTCGCCGAGTACGCCATTGCGACTGCGCTCGACCAGGGACGGAAGGCGTTCTACACGACGCCGCTCAAGGCCTTGTCGAACCAGAAGTTCCGCGACCTGAGTCGTGAGCACGGCTCACAGCGCGTGGGGCTGCTCACCGGCGACAACTCGATCAACGGGAACGCGCCGGTCGTCGTGATGACCACCGAGGTCCTGCGCAACATGATTTACGCGCAGTCTTCGACGCTCGACGGCTTGCAGTTCGTCATCCTCGACGAGGTCCATTACCTGCAAGACCCGTACCGGGGCGCCGTGTGGGAGGAGGTCATCGTCCACCTTCCTTCCGCCGTCAACGTCGTTTGCCTGTCGGCGACGGTGTCGAACGCGGAGGAGTTCGCAGCGTGGGTCGAGACGGTCCGGGGCGAGACGGCGGCGGTGATCGAGGAGCGGCGCCCGGTGCGCCTCGAGCACCTCTACCTGGTGGGGGAGCGGGGGAGCGACCGGGTCCATCTCCTCCCGACGTTCCTCGAGACCGACGGCGAGCTTCGCCCGAACCCCGAGGCGTCACGGCTCGACGCGCGCGCCGGCCGGCCGCACGGCGGGCGCGGGCGTCCGCGCAGCCGGCTCCGCACCCCGCAACGGGTGGAGATCGTCGATCTGCTCGCCGAACGGCGGATGCTGCCTGCCATCACCTTCGTGTTCAGCCGTGCCGGTTGCGATCAGGCGGTGCAGCAGGGCGTCAGGGCCGGCCTCCGACTCACCGATGCAGACGAGCGGCGAGCGATCCGGCGCATCGCCGAGGCGCACACCGAGGCCCTGTCGGACGACGACCTCGACGTGCTGCGCTACGACGCCTGGATCACCGGCCTCGAGGCCGGCCTCGCCGCGCATCACGCCGGCATGGTGCCGCCGATGAAGGAGGCGGTGGAGGAGGCGTTCACCGCCGGCCTCGTGAAGATGGTGTTCGCGACGGAGACGCTGTCGCTCGGCATCAACATGCCGGCACGGTCGGTCGTGATCGAGAAGCTGTCGAAGTTCACCGGCGAGCGACACGAGTTCCTCACCCCCGGTGAGTACACGCAGCTCACGGGACGCGCCGGACGCCGGGGCATCGACGACGTCGGGTACGCGGTCGTGTGCTGGAGCCCGTTCGTGCCGTTCGACCAGGTGGCGGCGCTCGCGTCCCGGCGGACGTACGCCCTGCGATCCTCGTTTCGGCCCACCTACAACATGGCCGCCAACCTCGTGCAGCGGTACCCGGCCGACGTCGCCCACCATCTGCTGAACCTGTCGTTTGCGCAGTTCCAGACGGACCGCGACGTGGTGGCGCTCGAACGCCAGCTCGAGCGGAATCGCGAGCAGCTGGCGCGCCACCATGAAGCCGCCCGGCGCGGGCCGGGCGACATCGACGACTACCGACGCCTTACCGCCGCGCTCGACTCCGAGCGGCGCGAACGCGGCGGGTCCCGGCCGGTCACCGAAGCGATCGAACGCCTGCGCCCGGGCGACGTCCTCCTGCGGGCCCGCCGCCACGGGCGGGTGGCCGTGCTCGCGCACGAGCGCAGCCGGCGCGGCGCTCCCCGGGTCCTCGCGCTGAGCGAGTCCCGCGAGCTCGTCCGGCTCGGTGCCGACGACTTCAACGAGCCGCCGGAGCCGGTAGGGAGCGTGGATCTGCCGGTGCCGTACGCGCCTCGGAGCAGCAACTTCCGCCGTGAGACCGCCGACCGGCTCCGGCGCGTGCGGCCGCACGACGACGGCGCGGGAAACACCGACCAGGCTGCCCGCGGGTCGCGGCGCGTCTCATACCTCGAGGCAGAGCTCGCCGAGCATCCGGCGGCGACCGATCGCGGGCGCGACGCGCGGTTGCGCGCGGCAGCCTCAGCGGAGCGTCTCGAGCGCGACATCGCCCGACTCGAGCGACGGATCCGCGGCCGCAGCGAGAGCCTGGCCCGACAGTTCGACCGGGTTCTGCGCGTGCTGGAGGCGTGGGGCTACGTCGACGGCTGGTCCCTAACCGAGTCGGGAGACCTGCTGGCCCGGCTGTACACGGAGACGGATCTGATCGTCGCGGAGTCGTTGCGCGAAGGACTGTTCGACGATCTCGACGCCGCCAGCGTCACCGCGCTTGCGTCGTCCTTCACGTACGAGCGGCGGGGGCCCGAGGGGGCGGGGCCGGTGCCGCCGGCGCGGTGGCCGAGCCGCGAGCTCGCGACCCGGTGGCGCGTCGTCGACCGGATCGCACACGAGCTGAACCACAACGAGGACGATGCCGGTCTCCCCGAGACCCGCTCTCCCGATCCCGGCTTCGTCCCGTACGCATACGAGTGGGTCGCGGGGGACGACCTGGCCGAGGTGCTCGCGGGCGACGAGGAGATGACCGGCGGCGACTTCGTGCGTCACGTCAAGCAGTGCATCGATCTGCTCCGCCAGATCGGTGAAGTCGCGCCGAAGCCGGCAACGGCCGAGAGGGCGCGCGCGGCCGCCGACGCCTGCTACCGCGGCGTGATCGCAGCCTCGAGCGCCGTCGGGCAATGACCGGTCCGCTCCGCCACGGCGAACCGTGGGGTCGACCGGCGTCAGGCGCGCCCGACATCGAGATCGCGGGCGACGACGGCGACCTCGCCGACCTAGTCGGACGGGAGCCGCGTCCCCTCGTGCGCTTCTGGCCGTCGCCGCGGTCCGACCTCGCTCGCGCGCTCGGCCTCGGACCCGACGCCCCCGGAACGACGGAGGTGGCTATCGACGCGCTCACGGTCGACGACGGCCGACATCCGAGCGCGGTGAACGCGGTCGTGCTCGGTCGGCCGCCCGACCGGCTCTCGTGGCGAGCCCGCACCGCGGGCATGACCGTCGTCGTCGACGGCCGTCCGTGGTTCACCGGGCGTGGGCGCGCACTAGGGGGGGCCCGCCGGGCGGTCGGCGGGGGCGG
>JBKPDN010000070.1:0-1629 GCA_046727875.1 Actinomycetota bacterium
GCCGGCGTCGAGGGCGTCGGCGTGCGCGTGATCAGCGAGCACCGGCAGGGCTTCGCGTGGGCCGGCTCACTCGACGCCGAGGTCGTCGACGAGACCATAGGTGAGGCGCGTGACAACGCGGCCTTTGGCGAGCCGGACGAATGGAACGGCATGCCGTCGCCGTCCGATTACGAGTCCGTCGCGCCCGCAGACCTCGACGTGTGGCGCGAATCGCTCCTCGCCGTACCAGCCGACGACAAGGTGGCGCTGGCGCTCGAGCTGGAGCGGGCGACGCGCGCCGCCGACTCGCGCGTGCGCGGCGTCGAATACGCCGGCTACGGCGACACCGCGGTCGAGTCGGCCGTCGCCAGCTCGCTCGGCGTTGCGGCCACCAGCCGTCGCACGATGTGCTCCTGCTCGTCGTTCGCCATGGCCGGCGACGGTGACGACACGCAGACCGGGTACGGCTTCTCCGCTGGTCGCGCCTTCGACGACCTCGACGCCGTCGACGCTGCGACGACCTCCGCCGAACGCGCCGTGCGGATGCTCGGAGCGGCGAAGCCGCGTACGCAGCGGCTGCCCGTCGTGCTCGACCCGCTCGTGACGCGCTCGCTGCTTGCCATCATCGGCGCTGCGCTGGGTGGCGAGGCGGTCTTGAAGAACCGGTCGATGTTCGTCGGGCGCGAGGGTGAGCAGATCGGCGCGCTGGGTCTCACGCTGCGGGAGGACCCCACGCTCCCGGACGCGCTCGGCGCCGCGAGCCACGACAGCGAGGGCGTCCCGACGCGCCGTGTCGACCTCATAGCGGGCGGGCGGCTCGTCGGTTACCTGCAGAACGCGTACACCGGTCGCCGGTCGGGCACGACCACCACCGGCTCGGCGGTGCGGGGCGGGTTCAAGTCGACGCCCGGCGTCGGCGCCCGGGCGCTGTACCTCGAGCCCGGGCCGCGCGCGCCCGAGGAGATCCACGCCTCGGTGCCGGGCGCGCTGTACGTCCAGGCGGTGAGCGGGCTGCACTCGGGCACGAACCCGGTGAGCGGCGACTTCTCGGTAGGAGCGGAAGGCCTCATGGTGCGCGACGGCGATCTCGCCGAGCCGGTGCGGGAGGTGACGATCGCCTCGACGCTCCAGCGGATCCTGCTCGACGTGGCGGAGGTCGGCGCCGATCTCACGTGGCTTCCGGGCGGTGGCGCCGGAATGACGCTGCTTGTGACCGAAATGACGATGAGCGGCGAATAGCTTCTCAGCCGACGAACCCGGGTGAGCGTCAGGCGGGGCGCGTGCCCCGCCGATCGAGGATCTCGTCGAGCGTTGTGATCGCGGCCAACGGCTCCTCGCCGAAGTGGACCGCTTCGATCCCGATGGCGCGCGCGGCCTCGACGTTGTCACGGTTGTCGTCGACGAACACGCTCGCCGACGGAGGCACGTCCAGCCGTTCGCACGTCAGGAGGTAGATGCGGGGGTCGGGCTTGCGCATCCCGACTTCGCTCGAGTCGACGACCACCTCGAACAGCTCGTCGACGGGGAACGTGGCCCGCCACGCCGAGCCGAACTCCTTGACGTTGTTCGTGAGTAAACCCACCTTGAGCCCGTCGCCGCGGAGGCGCCGGATCCGGTGCACGACCGGCCAGTGAATGCCGAGCGGCATGT
>JBKPDN010000071.1:0-2758 GCA_046727875.1 Actinomycetota bacterium
CCCTCTGGCTGCGCCGGACCCCGCGTTCGAGTCGGCAGCCGCGCGCTGGCGACGTATGGGCCGCCCGCTCGCCTCGGCGGCTGCGGTGCTCGCCGACTCTCACAACACCGCTGCCGACGTAGTCCGCTTCTTCGACGTCGATCCGGACGCTGTGCACGTCGCGCACCTCGGGATGGACCCGGCCTTCCGACCGCCGTCGGCACGGGTCAGCACCGAACCGCCCGTCATCCTGTACGTGGGCGAGTACGGACCCCACAAGGGGTTCGCAGAAGCGTTCGCGACCGTAGGCGGCATCGCGGAGGCCGGACTGCCACACCGCTTGGCGATGGTCGGTCTTCTCGCGCCGTGGTACAAGCCACGCGTTCGGAGCCTGCTCGCCGACTCGCCTCGCCCTGACCGTGTCGATCTGCTGGGCTACGTCGACGACCTGGTCTCCGTGTACCAACGCGCCGATGCGCTGATCATCACGAGTCGGTACGAGGGATTCTGTCTTCCGGCCGTCGAGGCGATGGCGTGCGGAACCCCGGTCGTGGCGTTCGCGAACAGCGCGGTGACGGAGATCGTCGGCGATGGTGGCGTCCTCGTGCGCGACGGAGACGTCGTGGAGATGGTGGGCGTGTTGCGGACCATCCTCACCGACCCGGCCGCGTGGGACGCGGCGTCAGCTCGCGGTCTCGAGCGGGCGCGAGCCTTCTCGTGGAAACGGTGCGTGGAGATCCATGCGGAGGTCCTCCGGTCGGTCGCGGCATGAGTCAAGAGCATTTCCGGATCGCCATGGACGCCACGCCAGTAATCACAGGGCGAACGGGCGCCGCGCGGTACGTGACCGCCCTGAGCGCCGCACTCGAACGCCGCGGCCTCGACGTGCAGCGCTTCGCCATCGGACGCGCCCCCATTCCCGCGCCGTCGGACGTTCGGCGCGTACGAGTCCCGTTACGTGTGGTCCAGCGCTGGTGGCGGACCACGTCGTGGCCGCCTGCCGAGCGGCTGATCGGCCGAGCCGATGTCGTGCACGCGACGGGTCTCACCGTCCCGCCAACCCGCGCCCCACTCGTCGTCACCGTGCACGACATTGCGGCCCTCGACCATCCGGACCTCCACCCGCCGCGCCAGGTCCGTGAGGTCGCCGCTCAAGTCGCCGCACTCGGTCGTGCCGTCGTCGTCGTCGCGTCGTCTCAGGCGACAGCCGACCGACTCGTGGCCCGCGGAGTGGACCACGATCGGATCACCGTCGTTCCCCTCGGTCTCACGCAGTCCCCGGAGGCGCCGGTCGGCACCGACGGCGAGCCCGCCCGCGAGCCATACGTGCTGGCCGTGGGGGAGACCTCGTCCCGGAAGGGCTACCTGACGCTGCTCCGCGCGCTGGCACGGACGGGCACGGACGGTCCGGTGCTCGTGATCGCGGGCCCCGCGGGAGGCGATGAACCACGCATCCGGCGGGCGATCGACGAGCTGCAGCTCCAAGGCCGCGTGGTCCGCCTTGGACCCGTGGGCGACGGCACGCTCGCCGGGCTGTACCGCGACGCGCTGGCCCTCTGCTTCCCGAGCGTGGCCGAGGGGTTCGGGCTGCCCGTGCTGGAGGCCCTCGGCGCGGGAGTACCGGTGATCGCGAGCGACCTTCCCGTGCTCCGCGAAGTGGCCGGCGATGCGGCGTTGTTCGTTCCCGTAGGAGACGAGGAAGCACTCGCGAACGCGCTCGACGCCGTCTCGGACAGCCGGCTCCGGACACGTCTGGCAGCCGCGGGGCGGGATCGCGCCGCCGCCTTCACCTGGGACCGCACCGCGGAGGCAACCATCGATGCCTACCGGCGGGCACTGGCCACCGCCGCATAGGCCACTGCGAACGCACGGGACGACGAAACGTACGATCGCCCGTCGTGAGCACCGCCCCACCCAACTGCCCGTGCGGCTCCGCCGACCTGCGCCCACCCGGACGCTGGGCCCCGTACTGGACGTGCGCCGAATGCGGAAGTGGCGTCACCATCCTCCGCGAGGACGAGGAGGACTACTGGAAAAGTGGTGTCGAGCCGAGTTCCGAGCAGCACGCGTTCTGGGGCGGACGAGACCGCCAGTGGAACGCCCTCATCGGTGCCGGCCCGGGCCGGCTCCTCGACGTCGGAGCCGGGTTCGGTCACTTCGTGCGCTGGGCGCTCGATCATGGCTGGGACGCCTGGGGTTGCGAACCCGATCCGTGGGCACGTGAGCGATCGGTCGCCGCGGGACGGGTCGTCGCTGACCTCGACGACATCAGACCACCGTTCGACGTGATCACCTTGTGGGACGTGCTCGAGCACTCGACCCACCCGGTGACCCTGGCGTCATCGCTCCGCCCGCTGCTGCGGCCCGGCGGCCGGATCGTCGTCGACAGCCCGAACTTCGCCGCGATGAAGCTGCGGTGGTGGTGGCTGCGGCGCGACCCGCAACGGTTCCGGGCCGTGATCAGACCCCACGAGCACGTGACCCAGTTCAGCGAGGCCGGCCTTCATCGCGCCCTCGCCCGGGCCGGCTTCACGGAATTGACCACGCTTCACCCCCCGCTGAGTCGCGGCGAGAGCAAGCTGCTCGACAGCGTCGCCCGGCTGGTGCCCCCGCTGCGTCAGGGGCTGTTCGTCTGTGGGATTGCACCCGACCGAGCACCCGAAGACAGCACGACGTGAGCGTGCGGGTGCTCCACGTGCTCGAAGCGGTCGAGGGCGGCGTCGCTCGCCACGTGACGGACATCGTGCGTCACGTGAACGCGGCGCACACGGTCGTCTTG
>JBKPDN010000072.1:0-2978 GCA_046727875.1 Actinomycetota bacterium
GCTGTCGGCGGGCTGTCGCTCGAGTTCCCGCTCAACTACAACGACGTCGACTACTGCCTGAAGCTGTACCACGCCGGGTACCGCAACGTGTTCGACCCGTACGCGGAGCTGTTCCACTTCGAGACGTCCAGCCGCGCGACCGGGAGCGTGAGCGAGGACGAGCTCGAGGCGTTGCGGGCGCGGTGGGGGCGCATCCTGCGACGCGACCCGTACTACAACCCCGGCTTCGGGGACCGTCCCGATTTCGTCCTGCCGGTCAGCCTCGGCGTAGCCGCGGGCTGAACCGCTGTCGGAGCTTGGCGGCGAGCGCGCTCCACTCGCGCCGGCGGGCGAACCGAAGCGTCTTGCGGAGGTCGGCCCGCCAGCCGATGCGGTCCCACATGCCGGTCTGCAGGCTCCCGACCATGGCGGCGGTCTCGGGATCGACCAGGTCGGGGGCGCGGCTCGGCGTCCGGCAGAACTCGAGGAGCGGCTCGAGCACCGTCGACCACTGATAGCCCGGTACGACACGTTCGATCGCGGTCCGGCACGATCGGTTGAACTCGTCGTCGTCGAGGAGCCGGAACAGTGCGGCTTCCAGCGCGTCGACGTCGCCGGCGGGGACGGTGAGCCCGATGCCGCTCGAATCGATGAGCGCGGCCAGCGAGTCGCCGGATGTCGCAACGATCGGAAGTGACGCCCAGAGGTAGTCGAGCAGGCGCGTCCGGAACGAGAACTCGGTCTCGACGTGGTCGAGGTGAGTGCTCACCCCGATGTCGGCTTCGAGCAGGTAGTTCTGGCGCTCGTCGTACTCGACCCAGTCCTCGTTGAAGAACACATGCGTCCCGACGAGGCCGAGCTCGTCGGCGAGGGCGACGGCGTCGTCGGCCATCTTCATCTCGCCGACCTGCGGGTTGGGGTGCCGGAGGCCCAGGAAGTACAGCCGCACCTCGGGGAGGCGCCGGCGCAGCTTGTCGACCGCCCGCAGCAGCGTCAGGGGGTCGAACCAGTTGTAGATGCCGCCCCCCCAGAGCACGACCTTGTCGTCATCGCCGATGCCGGGCAGGACGCCGCGGAGCACGGACCGCGTGTGGCGCGGCGGCTCGTCGCTCACGCCGAACGGCGCCACCGCCAGCAGGCGCTCGAGGTTCTCGCCCCGGTCGTACGTCGCCGGGTTGATGCGGCCGACGGACGCCAGCTGCCCGAGCCAGAAGTCCCGCTGCTTGTCGCTCGCGCAGAGGAAGAAGTCGCCCCGCCGGAGCTGCTCGTTGAGCACGTCGGTGGAGGACTGGACGGCGAGGAGGCGAGCCGGCGGGTCGAGGCTGCGCGCCTGCTCCAGCACCTCCAAGTGGAACGGGTCGTAGATGTCGGTGACGACGATCTTCTGCGTGTCGCGCAGCACCGGGTGCTGGCGCATGAGGTTGCCCTGGAAGATGAGGACGTCGCACCAGGCTTCGAGGTCCTCGATCTCGCGCTCGTCGACGACGCGGACCGGGAAGTCCGGGTGCCAGAGGCTGCACTCCTGGGTGCTCGCGAGCTGAACTTCGTGCTCTCGCGCGAGCGTGCACGCCATGTGCCACGCCCGGATCGCCGGGCCCGCCATCTTCGGCTCCAGCACGTCGCCCGTGAGGACGACGACGCGATGCCGCTGCGACACGATCCTGTCGACGCCCAGCGCGTCGACCGTGGCCGAGAACGACGCCACGAACGCGGGATCGCCCACGTTGGAGAACAGCGGGAGCCGGAACAGGCGCGTGATCTCGTGGTCAGCGCGCCGGCGCGCCGCTTGGAGCTCCTTCCGGTCCCGGGCGAGCTCGGGAAGGCGTTCGACGAACGCGTCGACGGCGTAGGCGGGCGCCAGCGTCCGGGGGTCGACCGCGACGCGGTCGTCCTCGTCGGCTTCGTCGGCCTCCGGGACGGGTGGACGGCGCTCGGGATCGAGCACGCCGGTGTCGTCGCCGCCGCGGACAGCCCCGCGCCGCACCGCGAGCATGAGGGCGGCGCCGAGCGCCCGGTCGAGGTTCTCGTCGTCGTAGTTCTTGAAGACCGTGTAGAGCGCGTTGCGCTCGAGGAGATAGTCCTCCTGGGCCGCGCTCAGCGCGCCGACGGAGCGATGGTGACGGTGGTATGTGAGCGACGCCGGGACGTAGCGCACCCGGTACCCGAGGAGCCAGTAGCGCCAGCCGAGGTCGACGTCCTCGAAGAACAGGAAGTAGCGCTCGTCGAACCCGCCCACCTCGCGGAACGTCGACGCCCGCACGACCATGGCGGCGCCGGAGGCGAACAGCACGTCCGCCTCGCGGTCGTAGGCCGGGCTGTCGGGCTCGCCGGCGTGGAGCTTGAACCCGTGCCCGTAGAAGCCGAGCCCGGCGTCGACGAAGTCGACGAGCTCGCCGTCCCAGTCGAGCACCTTGCTGGCCACGCACGCGACCGACCCGTCGCGGTCGAGCACCGCCGCCGCCGCCGACACCCACTCGGGATCGGGGCGGGCGTCGTTGTTCAGGAACGCGATGATCTCGCCCGTCGCGGCCTGGGCCCCGGCGTTGCACCCGGCGGCGAAGCCGCGGTTCTCCTCGAGCGCTAGCACGCGAACGTCGGGGAACTCCTTCGCGATCCGCTCGACGCTGCCGTCGCCCGACGCGTTGTCGACGACGATCACCTCGAGCTGCTCGCGGGGCCAGTTGACCTCGCGCAACGCGGCGAGTGCGGTGCACGTGTCGTCGGCGCCGCGGTAGTTGACGACGACGACCGATGCGACCCCGGGCGTCTCGGGCTGGGCCTTGAGGCGGGTCACCGAGGGCCGTCCAGGATGTCACCCTCCCAGTTCCCGCCCAGCGACGTGAACCCGTACTCCTCGTGCGGATGGCCGAACTCGACGTCGAACCGGAACGCCCGGTGGCGCATGTCGTAGACCTGCGCGCCAGTGATGTTGAACATCGAAGCGCTCACGTCGTACGTGCCGGGGAGCAGCAACAAGCGGTCGACGCGCAGGTCGACCC
>JBKPDN010000073.1:0-21293 GCA_046727875.1 Actinomycetota bacterium
GATCAAGCCTGCGCGCGACGTGGCGGCGGCCGAGGTTGTCGCGGTCGCCGCCCGTGACGTCGCCCGGGGCGAGAAGTTCGCCCGCAAGCACGACATCCCCAGGGTGCATGCCACGTACGACGACGTGATCGCCGATCCCGACCTCGACGCGATCTACAACCCGCTGCCCAACGGCCTCCACGCGGAATGGACGATCGCCGCGCTCGAAGCCGGCAAGCACGTGCTGTGCGAGAAGCCGTTCACCGCCAACGCCGACGAAGCCGAGAGCGTGGCTCAGGCCGCCGAGGGAACCGGGCTCGTCGTGATGGAGGCGTTCCACTACCGGTACCACCCGCTCGCGCAGCGGATGCATGACGTCGTCACCGGCGGCGAGCTGGGCACGCTCCAGCGCGTCGAGGTGTGGATGTGCATCCCGCTGCCGCTGTTCAAGGACATTCGCTACCGGTACGACCTCGCGGGCGGCGCCACGATGGACGTCGGGTCCTACACGGTGCACCAGCTGCGCCTGCTCGGCGGCAACGAGCCGGAGGTCACTGATGCGCGGGCCCGTCTCCGGTCACCGAACGTCGACCGGTGGATGCAGGCCGACATGCGCTGGCCGGCGGGGCACACGGGGCGCATGACGTGCGCGCTCTGGTCGAGCACGCTGCTCAAGCTCTCGATCCGCGCGACCGGCGATCGGGGCGAGCTCCGCGTGTTCAACCAGACCGGGCCGCAGTTCCTCCACCGGTTCACCGTCCGGACCGACGGCACGAAACGCCGGGAGAAGTTCCCGCGCAAGTCGACGTACACGTATCAACTCGAGGCGTTCACCAGCGCGGTGTTGCACGGCACCCCGGTCCTCACGCCCCCCGCGGACTCCGTCGAGAACATGCGCGTGATCGACGCCATCTACCGCGCGGCCGACCTCCCGGTGCGCGGGGAGCTCGGACGCATCAGGTGAGGCGCTCGAGGATCGTGACGTTGGCTTGGCCGCCGCCCTCGCACATCGTCTGCAGGCCCCACCGACCGTCGGTGCGGTCGAGCTCGTGCAGCAGCGTGGTCATGAGTCGCGCCCCGGTCGCGCCGAGCGGGTGCCCGAGCGCGATCGCTCCGCCGTTGACGTTCACCTTGCCGAGGTCGGCGCCCGTTTCCTTCTGCCACGCGAGCACGACGGACGCGAATGCCTCGTTGATCTCGACGAGATCGATCTCGTCGAGCGTCATGCCCGTGCGCTCGAGCGCGTACGCGGTTGCCGGGATCGGCGCCGTGAGCATGAAGATCGGGTCGGCGCCCCGCACGCTGAGGTGGTGGATGCGGGCGCGGGGCGTCAGGCCGTGCTGCGCGAGCCCACGGTCCGACACGACGAGCATCGCGGCGGCGGCGTCGGAGATCTGACTCGACACGGCGGCGGTGAGCCGCCCACCGTCGACCAGCGCCGGCAGCGACGCCATCCGCTCGAGCGAGGTGTCGCGGCGCGGGGGCTCGTCGGTCGTGACGTCTCGGTAGGGGACGATCTCGCGCTCGAAGTGCCCCTCGTCGATGGCGGTGACGGCGCGCCGGTGACTCTCGAGGGCGAAGGCCTCCATATCGTCACGGGAGACGCCCCACTTCTCGGCGATCATCTCGGCGCCGCGGAACTGTGACACCTCCTGCGTGCCGTAGCGGGCGCGCCACCCCTCGGAGCCCGTGAACGGGTCGTCGAACCCCATCGGCTCCGCCACCGTCATCGCCGACGAGATCGGGATCATGCTCATGTTCTGGACGCCGCCCGCCACGACGACGTCGTTCGTGCCGCTCATGACGGCCTGCGCCGCGAAGTGCACGGCCTGTTGCGAGGAGCCGCACTGGCGGTCGATCGTCGTGCCCGGCACCTCGTCGGGCAACCCGGCGGCGAGCCAGCACGTGCGGGCGATGTCGCCGGCTTGCGGCCCGATCGTGTCGACGCAGCCGAAGATCACGTCCTCCACGGCGGCGGGGTCGACACCCGTGCGGTCGACGAGGCCGGTGATGGCGTGCGCGCCGAGGTCGGCGGGGTGGACGCCGGCGAGCCCGCCACCTTTCTTGCCCACCGGTGTCCGCAGCGCGTCGACGATGTAGGCCTCGGCCATCACTGCTCCTCGGAGAGAGAGGTCTCGGTCCCAAGGATCGCACGCCCGACGCGGCCTCGGTGCCAGGCGGCGTCGCCCCAGGCCGCCGCCAGCGCCCACGCCCGCTTCATCCAGAGGTGGAGGTCGTACTCCGTCGTGTAGCCGATGGCGCCGTGCACCTGGAGGGCCACCCGGCCGGCGAGGAGGGCCGCGTCCGACGCGTGGGCCTTCGCCATCGAGACGTGCGCCGACCGGTCACCGTCGCCGCGCGCGGTCGACCACGCGGCGCGGTACACGAGGGGGCGGGCGAACTCGAGGGCCAGCGCGACGTTCGCCAGATGATGCTTCACCGCTTGGAACGACCCGATCGGGACGCCGAACTGCTCGCGCCCCTTCGCGTACTCGACCGTGGTCGTGAGCATGTGCTCGGCGAGGCCGATGAGCTGCGCCGCCACACCGAGCGCGGCGCGGTCGAACGCATCATCGTCGGTCGACGGCGGCACGGGCTCCACCCAGAAGACACGCCGGGACCCGTCGACCGACACGTGCGGCCGGAGCGGCAACTCGCCGGGAGCGACGAACCGGCCGTCGTACAGCACGAGGTCGGCACTATCGGCGTAGGGCACGAGACCGGAGGGCGTTGCCGCGGTCACGGTGACCTCACCCGACACCGCGGCGCGCGCGTCGCCGAGGAGCGGGACCGCGACTGCGGCGTGCTCGACGACCGGCTCGGGGAGGGCGGCGCGCCCTGTCTCCTCGAGTAGCAGCACGAGATCGAGAACGTCCCCGCCGAACCCACCGTGTCCTTCGGGGGCGAGCACGCCGAACACGCCCATGTCACCCAGGCGGGGCCAGAGGCCCGACCGGCCGGTGTCGTTCGTCCACGCGTCGCGCACGACCTTGGGCGGGCACTCCTTCTCGAGGAAGCCGCGCACCGCGTCGCGCATCGCGAGCTGCTCATCCGTGAACGCGAAGCGCACGGCGCTACCGCCGGGGCAGGCCGAGCACGCGCTCGGCCACCACGTTGCGCTGAATCTCGTTCGTGCCCGCGTAGATCGGCCCCGAGAGCGAGAACTCCCATCCTTTCATCCACGCGGCGTCGTCACCGTCGACGAGCTCGGCGCGCTCGCCGAGCAGCCGGAGCGCGGTCTCGTGCAGCCGCACGTCGAGCTCCGACCAGAAGATCTTCACGAGGCTGGCCTCGGGGCCGGCGCGCTTCCCGTCCGCGAGGCGGGTCACGGTCCAGAACGTCTGCCACCGGTACGCGTCGGCGTCGATCCAGGCGCGCACGATCGCGTCACGCACCGTCGGGTCCGCATGGTCGGCGTGGGCGCGGTACAGATCGACGAGCCGAGCGGCCGCCGCCATGAAGCGACCGGGGCTGCGCAGGGTCAGGCCGCGCTCGGAGCCGGTCGTCGCCATCGCGACCCGCCACCCCTCGTTCACCGCGCCGAGCACGTCGTCATCGGGCACGAACACGTCCTCGAGGAACACCTCGGCGAAGCCCTCGTCGCCGTCGAGCCGCTCGACGGGCCGCACGGTCACACCGTCGGCGTGCAGGTCGACGAGGAAGTACGTGAGCCCGCGGTGGCGCTCCGCCTCCGGGTCGCTGCGGAACAGGCCGAACATCCGGTCGCAGAACGCGCCTCGCGTCGTCCACGTCTTCTGACCGGACAAGCGCCAGCCGCCGCGGGCCTCGTCGCGCGCGGCACGCGATTTGATGCCGGCGAGGTCGCTGCCCGCGTTGGGCTCCGACCACCCCTGGCACCATGTCTCTTCCGCCGACGCCATCTTCGGGAGGATGCGGTCCTGCTGCTCCGTCGTGCCCAGCTCGAACAGCGTGGGCGCGAGCAGGAAGATGCCGTTCTGGGTGACGCGCTGTGGCGCGCCGGCGCGGTAGTACTCCTCCTCGAAGATCAGCCACTCCATGAGGCTCGCGTCCCGGCCGCCGTACTCCACGGGCCACGACACCACCGCCCAGCGGGCGTCGAACAGCGCTTGCTCCCACTCCTTGTGGAGCGCGAAGCCCTCGCGGGTGTCGCCGGATGGCAGACCCGGACTCGGCGCGTTCGCCTCGAGCCACGCGCGGGCGTCGGCGCGAAACGCCTGCTCTGCCTCGGTGAAGGTGAGGTCCACAGGCGCGTCAGCGGACGAGGATCACCGACGAGCCGTGGCCGAACAGGCCCTGGTTCACCGTGATCCCGACGTTCGCGCCCTCGACCTGCCGTTCACCCGCATCGCCGCGCAGCTGCCACGCGACCTCGCACACCTGGGCCAGCGCCTGGGCGGGGACGGCCTCGCCGAAGCACGCCAGGCCGCCGCTCGCGTTCACGGGGATGCGACCGCCGATCGTGGTTGCGCCGTCGTGGACGAGCTTCTCGGCCTCACCCGGACCGCAGAGGCCGATGTTCTCGTACCAGTCGAGCTCGAGCGCTGTCGACAGGTCGTACACCTCGGCGATATCGAGGTCGTCGGGGCCGAGGCCGGCCTCGGCGTACGCGCCCTGCGCGATCGCGTCGCGGAACGTGACGGGACTCTCGGGCGCGGCGGCGGCGGAGTCGGTCGTGAAGTTCGGCATCTCGATCACGGTGTTCGGGTACGACGGTGTCACCGTCGAGATCGCGGCGATGCGCACGGGCCCGTCCGCGCCGCGGTGCTGCGCATATTCGAGGCTCGACACGACAACCGCCGCCGCGCCGTCGCTCGTGGCGCAGATGTCAAGGAGGCGGAGCGGGTCGGCGACGATCGGGGATGCCATGACCTCGTCCTCGGTCACGGCCTTGCGGTAGCGCGCGTTCGGGTTCGACAGCCCATGGGCGGCGTTCTTCACCTTCACCTTGGCGAAGTCCGCCGGTGTCGCGCCGAACAGCTCCATGCGCCGGCGGGCGTAGAAGGCGAAGTACGTGGGGTTGGTCGCGCCGAGCAGGCGGAACCGCAGCCAGTCGGGATCGTCGCCCCGCTCACCCGCGGTCGGCGCGAGGAAGCCCTTCGGAGTCGTGTCCGCGCCGACGACGAGCGCGACATCGCACAAGCCGGCCAGGATCTGCGCCCGGGCCGCGTTCAGCGCCGTGGCGCCCGACGCGCACGCGGCGTAGCTGCTCGCGACGGGCGCGCCCTGCCAGCCCAGCGCCTGCGCGAACGTCGCGCCGGAGACGAACCCTGGATAGCCGTTGCGAATCGTGTCGGCACCGGAGACGAACTGGATGTCGCGCCATTCGAGGCCGGCGTCGGCGAGGGCGTCGCGAGCGGCCGCGACGCCGTAGTCGACGAAGTTGCGGCCCCACTTGCCCCACGGGTGCATGCCGACACCGAGGACGGCAACGTCGTGGTCGCTCATGACCCTCCCTCGGTGGGCTTCCATTTCCAGACGATGTACTCGTGCTCGTCGTCCTCGAACAACGTGCCCAGCGTGAGCTCGACTTCGGCGCCCACGCGCAACGCCGCCGGGTCGACGCCGTCGGCCACCTGCCCCAGCACGACCATGCGCTCCTCGGGGAGCTCGACCGCGGCTACCGAGTACGGCTCGAAGGGCTCGGACGCGACGAACGGCGGCGGCGGCGCGTAGTGGTTGGTCGTGAACGACCAGATCGTCCCCCGGCGGGACAGCGGGACCTCGTCGAACTCGGTGCCGGAGCAGCTCGGGTTGTGACAGAAGCCGGACGCCTTCGGGAAGAAGTAGCTGCCGCACGTCTGGCACCGGTTGCCGAGGAGGCGGGGATCGGCGTCGTCGAGCGTGAACCAGCCGTCGACCGCCGGGACGCGCTCCTTTATCGTCATGCCTCTCCCTTCTCGAGGCGGGTGAGGGCCTCCTCCGCCTCGTCCACGATTCTGGCCACGAGCTCGGCGACCGTGGGCAGCTCGTCGATCACACCGACACCTTGGCCCGTCGGCAGGATGCCGGTCTCGAGCCTGCCGTCCACCATCGTGGCCTTCGTCAGCATCGGCGCGTTGGCCGCCATGGCGACCTGCGACCACGTGAGGCCTTCCTTGCGCTTCATCGCCAGGCCCTCGCGTACCAGGGCGCGCAGCGACGTGCCGGTGAGCTTGCGGAACGCGAGTGCGTTGCGCAGGGCGCGGGGGAGTGAGGTGACGCGGCCGGAATGCTCGAGGTGGTCGACCACGTGGGTTCGGATGACGCGCTGTGGGTAGCCGTCGATGCGCTTGGTGACAACGGTGCCGGTCGAAGCGGTGCCGAGGTACACCTCTTTCACGGCGTCGGGCACCGTGCTCTCCTTCGTGAGGAGGAAGCGTGTGCCCATGGCGACGCCCGCCGCGCCCCACGCCAGCGCGGCCGTGAGGCCGCGGCCGTCGGTGAAGCCCCCGGCTGCGAGAACGGGCACGTCGACGGCGTCGACGACCGCCGGCAACAGCAGCGAGGTCGGGATCTCGCCCGTGTGGCCGCCGCCTTCGGCGCCCTGGGCGATGAGCGCGTCGACTCCCCACGCCGCGACCTTCTCGGCGTGACGGGGTGCGCCCACGGTGGGCATCGTGACCACGCCGGCGTCGCGCAGCGTCTTCACGAGCCGCTCGCCCGGGGCCTGGGCGAAGCTCGCGACGCGCACGCGCTCGCGGACGAGCAGGTCGATGCGCTGGTCGATGTCGTCCTGGTCGGTGCGCAGGTTCACGCCGAAGGGCCGGTCGGTGCGACCCTGCACCTCGTGGATGGCGTTCTCGAGCTGCTCGTACGTCATCGTCGCCGACGCGAGGATGCCGAACGCGCCCGCCGCGCTCGTGGCCGACGTGAGCCGAGCGCCGGCGACCCAACCCATCCCGGTCTGCACGATGGGGTAGCGCACGCCGAACAGGTCGCACGCTGCGGTGTGGAGCGCGGGGTGGGTCACTCCGGGACTTCCTTGGTGCGGAGATCGTTCGGGTCGAGCACGTCGTGGATCAGCGACAGCTCCTCGGAGGTCGGCACCCGCGATTCGGGGACGTCGTCGGGGATCACGAGCTCGAAGCCGGTGGCGGCAACGATCTCGTCGAGGGTGACGCCAGGATGCACGGATCGCACGCGCATCGTCCGAGCGGGAGTCTCGAAGTCGAACGTGCCCAAGTTGCTCACGACCCGCGGGATGCGGTGGAAGCGCGCTGCCTCGGGCCCGAGCTCGGCGGCGCGGTCGTACCCGATGCCGGTGACGACGTCGACGTGCTCCACGAACACCTTGGGCGAATGGCTGGGCACCCAGTAGCTGGTGGGGTCGTTGATCGTGTTCCCGGGCGCGCCCCGAAAGCCGAGCAGTTGCACCTTGGGTGCGTCGAGCGGTCCGATGCAGGCGATGTTCTGATTGCCGGAGCGGTCGATCTGGGTGGCGCCCATCATGACGTGCCGGCGACCCGACCACGTGACCTCGAGCATCATGCGGTACGGGTTCCAACCCTCGATCACCTTGGGCGCGTCGGGCACGCCGACTGGGAGATCGTTGGCGACGAACAGCGCCTCGCCGTCGGTGAGCACGAGATCGGGCTCGAAGGTCGCCCGTGCGAGACGACCGCCGATGCTCGGGACGGTGCCGATCGGGTTGGCGACGATCTCGCCGTCACCCCGAAACGACTCGGCGCACGCGATGACGCACACGTCGGCGCGCGTGAAGTCGCTCACGCCAACCCGACCTGGGCGAGGTAGTCGGCGTGCGTCGGGATGTCGACGTACTTGGTGCGGAACGCGTCCCACGCTTCGGACGACTTGGCGCTGGCGGCGTACTCACGCTGGAAGGCCTCGTCGCGTTCATAGTCGGGCGCGCAGGACGTGAAGTGCGCGCCGTGCGGCGCCTCGACAACGGCGTCGGTCAGATGGCGTGGCACCCGCAGGCTTTCGATCGGGGCGTCGGCGAGGAAGTCGCCGGTCGCGACGATCTTCTCCACCGAGACGAACCGCTTCGTGGCGGCGCGGAGCATGAGGTCGTCCATGTAGGGATCGACGCCGAGGAACTGCCCGTTGCCACGATGGTCGCCGCGGTGGAGATGGACGATGGCGGCGTCGAGCTCGATCGCCGGCGCGGCTACGAGCTCCTCGCCGTCGTCGTACGGCGAGCGGACGGTGCGCAACCCGGGGTGGGCGCGGAACAGGTCGGAGCCGAGCCCCACCCGCGTCGGCAGGAACGGGACCCGCCACGCCGCGGCCTGCAACCCGAGGAAGAAGGTGCCCTCGTCGTGCTGGACGGTCTCGATCGCGCGCGACTCGACCGCGGCGCGGAAGTGCGGCTCGAGCGGGATCGAGTCGAGCGAGACGAACGCGAACACGACGCGTGCGACCTTGCCCGTCGCGCAGAGAAGGCCGACGTCGGGACCGCCGCACGAGACGACGGTGAGATCGGCGAGATCCGACCGGGCGATCGTCCGCACGATGCTCATCGGCTTCCGGCGGGAACCCCACCCGCCGATGCCGATGGTCATGCCGTCCCGCAGCTCGGCGACGACGTCGTCCTCGCTCGCCCGCTTGTCCGGCATCTACTTCCCGAACTCGGGGTCTCGCTTGTCGACGAACGCATCGCGCGCCTCGTCGGCGACCCCGGAGAGGTTGAGCTCGAACGTGTAGCCCTGCTCGTACCGGTACGACTTCTTGACGTCGACCGGGTCGATCCCGTTCAGCGACTCCTTGGCGGCGCGGATCACCACCGGGCTCTTCTCGGCGATCCGGCCCGCGAGCGCGTAGGCGGCGTCTCGCAGGCGATCGTGCTCCACGACCGCGAGCACCGAGCCGTAGTGGTGCAGCTCCTGGGCGGTGGCCGTCGTCGACGTGTACACCATCTCCCGCATCTTGTGCTGCGGCACGAGGCGCGCCAGGTGGGTGGCGGCGCCGAGCGCGCCGCGGTCGACCTCGGGAAGCCCGAACGTCGCGTCGGTCGTGGCGAGGATGATGTCGGCGTTGCCGGCAAGGCCGACGCCGCCCCCGAGGCAGTAGCCGTGGACGGCCGCGATCACCGGAACCGCGCACTCGTACACGGCGGCGAACGCGGCGAAGCACCCCCGATTGGCGCCGACGAGCGCGTGGAAGCCCTCGGTGCGCTGCATCTCCTTGATGTCGACGCCGGCGTTGAAGCCCTTGCCCTCGGCCCGCAGGATCACGACTCGCACGCGCGGGTCGTCGCCGAGGCCCCGGATGGTGTCCGCGAGCTCGAACCATCCTGCGACGGTGAGCGCATTGACCGGCGGATTGTCCATCACGACCTCGGCGATGCCGTCGCCGTCGACCGCGTGCGTGATGCCCATCGCGTTCCTGATGGTCCGTCAGATTCGACGGCTACCTTATCCGCATGGCCGATCCGCTGGACATGACGGACAAAGCGGTGATCGTCACCGGCGGGTGTCGCGGCGTCGGGCGCGGCATCGCGGAGCGGTTCCTCGACGCCGGCGCCGACGTCGTGGTCTGCTGCCGGCACGAGCCCGAGTCGCCGCCGCGCGGTGGCGACCACGAGGCATTGTTCGTCGCCGCCGACGTGCGCGAGCCGGAGGAGATCGACAAGGTGATCGGGTTCGCCACGAACCGCTTCGCTCGCGTCGACGTGCTCGTGAACAACGCCGGGGGATCACCGCCGGCGGATTCGGCCACGGTGTCGCCGAAGTTCTCGACCGCGATCATCTCGCTCAACCTCGTGGCGCCGCTCGTGTTCGCGCAGAAGGCGAACGCGGTGATGCAGCAGCAGCCCGAGGGCGGCGTCATCGTCAACATCGCGAGCGTGAGCGGGATGCGTCCGTCACCCGGAACGGCCGCGTACGGAGCGGCGAAGGCGGGTTTACTCAACCTCACGCAGACGCTGGCCGTGGAGTACGCCCCGAAGGTGCGGGTGAACGCGGTCACGGCCGGCTTGGTGAAGACCGAGCAGTCGCACCTCTTCTACGGCGACGAGGAGGGGATCGCGGCGGTCGGCGCGACCGTTCCGCTCGGGCGGATGGCCGAGCCTTCGGACGTCGCCGACGTGTGCCTGTTCCTCGCCTCCCCGCTGGCCCGTTACGTCAGCGGCGAGAGCATCGTCGTGCACGGCGGCGGCGAGCGCCCCGCCTACCTCGACGCCGCGAAGAACACCGCTGCCCCTTGATGCGTGCGCTCGGGTCCAAATAGTCCCCAGCGCACGCATCAGGGATGTTGGCTGCTGACGGAGACGACCTCGCCGGTCATGTACGTCGAGTAGTCGCTAGCGAGGAAGACGATCACGTTGGCGACTTCCCACGGTTCCGCCGAGCGGCCGAACGCCTCGCGGGCGACGAGCTCGTCGATCTCGTCCTGCGGCATGACTTTGGCGAGGTTCTCGTGGACGGCGAGGCTCGGCGCAACCGCGTTGACGCGGACGCCCGCCGGCGCCGCCTCGATGGCTGTACACCTCGTCAGCGCCATCACGCCCGCCTTCGCGGCCGCGTAGTGCGCCTGCCCTGCCTGGGCGCGCCAGCCGAGCACCGACGCGTTGTTCACGATCACGCCTTGACGGCGCGGGAGCATGTGCTGCAACGCGGCTCGCGTCGCCCGGAAAGTCCCGTTGAGCGTCACGTCCAGTACGCGTGACCACTGCTCGTCGGTCATGTCGACGAGGTTGGCCATCCCGCCGAGGCCGGCGTTGTTCACGACGACGTCGAGGCCGCCCGTCGCGCCGACCGCGGCCTCGAACATCGCGTCGACCTGGCGCTGGTCGGTGACGTCGCACACTGCCGTGGTCGGACGCGCGCCCACGACTTCCTCGAGCTGCTCGGCAGCTTCGCCGAGGCGGCGCTCGTGCTGGTCGCTCAGCACGACCACCGCGCCCTCCTCGGCGCAGCGCTTGGCGGCCGCGAACCCGATGCCGGTGCCGGCGGCCGCGGTCACGAGCACGGACTTCCCGTCGAGGAGGGCGTGACTGGTCGGGGAGTCGGGCGGCGGCGTCACGTGAGGACCTTCGGCTCGGGTGGGAGGCCGAGCGCCCGTTCACCGATGACGTTGCGCTGGATCTGGTCGGCGCCGCCGTAGATCGTGTCGGCGCGCGTGAACAGGAACAGCCGCTGCGCCGCGCTCAGCTCGTACGGCGCGGCGGCCGCGATCGCGGCGTCGGGACCGAGGACGTCCACAGCCAGCTCGCCGAGCCGCCGGTGGAAGCCGGCCCAGTACAGCTTGTGGATCGCGGTCAAGGGCGTGACCGCGCCGCTCGCCATCGACGTGAGGCTGCGCAGCGCGTTGTACCGCATGATCCGCAGCGCGATCCACGCGCCGGCGAGCCGCTGGCGGATGACCGGGTCCGACGATCGCCCGTTCTTCTTGGCCGTCTCGGTGATTTCTACGAGCTCGTTCTCGAACGCCAGCTGCTGCCCGAGCGTCGACGCGCCGCGTTCGAAGGCCAGCGTGCCCATCGCGACCTTCCAGCCGCCGTTCACATCACCCACGACGTTGCCGGCGGCCGTGCGGGCGCCGTCGAAGAACACCTCGTTGAACTCGGACGTGCCCGTGAGCTGGACGATCGGCCGGATCTCGATGCCGTCCTGGCGCATCGGGACGAGGAGATACGAGATCCCGCGATGGCGGGGAGCCTCGCGGTCGGTACGGCAGAGCACGAAGCACCAGTCGGCCCAGTGCGCGAGCGAGGTCCAGATCTTCTGGCCCGTGATCACCCACTCGTCGCCATCGCGCTCGGCGCGTGTCTGGACGTTGGCGAGGTCGGACCCGGCGTTCGGCTCCGAATAGCCCTGGCACCAGACCTCCTCGCCGGAGGCGATCTTCGGCAGGAAGCGTTGCTTCTGCTCGTCGGTGGCGAAGTGCAGGATCGTCGGGCCGATCAGGCCCTCGCCCACGATCCCGACGCGGCCGGGGCCGCCGGCGCGGGCGTACTCCTCGTAGAAGATCACCTGCTGGAGGAGCGTGGCGTCGCGCCCGCCGTACTCCTCGGGGAACGAGAGGCACGTCCAGCGGGCGGCGCCGAGCGCGCGTTCCCACGCGAGCCGCTCCTCGAACAAGGCGTGCTCGTCGCCCGGGCCACCCCGCCCGCGCACACTCGCGAACTCGCCGGTCAGCTGGTCGGTCAGCCACTCGCGCGCCGCGGCGCGGAAGGACTCGTCCTCGGGGGAGTACCGCAGGTCCACGTGGGGAAAACCTACTCGGGCCCTGCTCCAACCTGATGATGCGCGCTCGTCTCAGCTCTTTATTGCTCGTGCGCGCGGCGGTGCCGCGCCTGGGTCAGATCCCAGTCACGCCGACAAGCCCAGAGCGCCGCTAGTCGAGGGCGCCGTCGGCGGCGAGCTTCTCCTGCTCGTCCGGGGAATGGCCCAGCACCTCGCGTAGCACCCATTCGGTGTCCTGACCCAGCGTCGGGCCCGAGCGCGCGTAGGCGCTCGGCGCGTCGCCGAGACGGGTGCCGTTGCGCTCGTACAGCCCGTCACCCATGTAGGGGTGCGTGAGCGGCACGAAGTGCTGGCGGAACGCGACCTGCGGGTCGTCGTGGACGTCGCCGAAGTCCTGCACAGGCACCGCCTCGATGCCGGCGGCCTGGAGCAGGTCGGCGATCTCCTCGCGTACGCGGGTCGCGGTCCAGGCCTGCACGGCGGCCTCGACGTCGTCGACCCGTTCGAGCCGCGCGGTGAGCGTGGCGAGGGACGGGTCGTCGAATCCGATGATCCCGGACAGGCTCGCCCACTCGCCGTCGGTCCAGCACGCGATGGCGACCCAGCGGTCGTCACCCGCGCACGGGAACGCGCCGTGGGGGACCGCGCGCTGTGAGCGGTTTCCGATGCGGCTGCCGATGACACCGTCGAGCTCGTAGTCGAGCAGCCACGGGCTGAGCGAGTAGCTGCCCGCCTCGACCTGGGCGAGGTCGAGGTACACGCCGCGGCCCGTCCGCCGGCGGTAGAGCAGCCCCGCCGCGAGCGCGGACGCAACGAACCGCGGCGCGAGCGAGTCCGTGATGGTGCCGTACGGGCCGACCGCCTCGCGGTCCGGCCATCCCGTCAGCCAGTTGAACCCCGAGAGCGCGGCGCCCTGGCCTCCGAAGCCGGGGTAGTCGCGGTGGGGCCCGGTCTGGCCCTGGAGGCACGAGCTCATCATCACCAGGTCGGGCTTGCTGGCGGCGAGCGTCTCGTAGTCGAGCCCGAACCCGCGCATCGCGCGGGGGGCGAAGTTCTCCACGACAGCGTCGGCCCACTCGGTGACGAGCCGCTTCGCGACGGCGACGCCGTCGCCGTGCTTGAGGTTGAGCGTGACGCTGCGCTTGCCGACGTTGAGGCCGTCGAACATCGGCGCGCCCTCGAGGCCGTGGGGGTTGTCGGGGCCGAGGGCGTACACGCGTAGGAAGTCGGGCCGGCTGCGCGACTCGACGCGCAGCACGGTCGCGCCGTGCTCGACGAAGTAGCGCGTGGCGATCGGCCCCGCCGCCCCCGATCCGAGCTCGAGGATCTTCGTGTCTTCCCACGCCGCCCGACCCCGGCCGCCGGGTTGGTGCACAACCGCCACCTCTGGCGCGGGCTTCTGCACCAACGCTGCGAGAGGGGCGGAGCCCATCGCGGGGGCGGGGCCCGACGGGCGCGCCGGCACGGTCTCGCCGTCGCGGCTCGAGACGATGACGAACGAGCGGGGGAACCGGGCCACGTCGCCGACGGGCCCGAAGAACTCACGTGCCGCGAGCTGGGCGCTGGCGTAGATCTCGCGGGGCGAGTTGCACGGCGCGAGCATGAGGTTCGTCTCGCACGCGATCTCGTACAGCTCCTGCATCGTGTGGCGGGCGAAGTAGTCGGCGACGGGCTGCTCGATGGCCTTGAGCTCGTCGTCCGGCGTCGTCGTGTGCGAGAAGTTGCTCCAGTCGCGGTCCGTGAGCGCGCCGGCGTCGAGTCCGTCGTCGACCACGAGCCGGGTGAGGGTCTGCAGGCTCGGGACGCGCGCCTTCCCGCCCCGCAGCCCGAAGGACACCCACCCGTCCTTGCACGGCCAGATCTCGCGCGTGCGGCCGATGTTGGCGCCGCGGCGCGCGCCGCGGTGCCCGGTCTTCGGGAACGACGCCAGCCCCACCATGTTGGCGACGAAGACGACTTCCTGCATCGAGACGTCGACGCGCAGCGGGCTCCCGGACGCGAGGGCAGTGAGCACCGCGAACGCGGTCTCGGCCCCGACGTGCGCGTAGCCGGACGGCTCGCTGCATCGCACGGGAGGCCGGTCGGGGTCGCCGGTGGCGTACATGTTCCCGCTCGCCGCCATCACGCCGAGGTCGGACGCCCGCCACCAGGAGCGCGGGCCGGCGCGGCCGAACGGCGTGACGCTCGCCCAGACGGCGTTCGGCGCCGACGCGGGGTCGAGCTCGAACGCGCCGGGAAACCCGGGCGTGTCGATGACGGCGTCGGCGGTCGCGAGCAGCTGGCCGAGACGCGGATCATCGGGCTCGTCGACGACGACGCTTGTTTTTCCCGCGCTCCAGGCGAGAAACCGGTGGGGAAGCGTGCGCAGCGGATGACCGCCGGGCGGCTCGACCAGCACCACCTCGGCCCCCAGGTCGCCCAGGATCCGTCCCGCCATCGCGGCCGGCTCGCCGGCGAGATCGATGACGCGGGTCCCGGCCAGGAGTGCTTCGGTCATCGTCCCTCTCGTGCCGTTCGGAGCTCCGCCGTCCGACCCGGCCGTCGACCTGACGCTCGTGTCAGACTACTGTGACCGCGATCGTCCCGAGCCGAGCCCCGCACGGGAGGAACCCCGGCATGACCACGTACCGCATCGTCGACGCCGACTGCCACATCCTCGAGCCGCCCGACATCTGGCAGAACTGGCTTCCCGAGAAGTACCAGGAGAAGGCGCCGAAGCTCGTCAAGGACGCCGAGGGCGGCGACGCGTGGCTCACCGCCGTGGGCGGAGACCCCGATCCGATCGGGCTCGTCTCGACGCCGGGGATGCCGTTCGACCAGTTCCGGTGGCTGGGCGTCACCTACGACGAAGCGCGCCGCGGTTGTTACAACGGCGCGGCGCGCATCGAGGACATGGACATCGACGGCGTCGACGCCGAGGTGCTGTTCCCGCCCCAGCGCACGATGAGCCATTTCCTCGGCGACGAGGACCCCGACTTCGTGCTCGCCGGCGTGGAGGCGTACAACAACTTCCTGTTCGAGGAGTTCTGCGCGCCCGACCCGACGCGTCTCATCGGCATGGCCCAGATCCCGTCACTCGGGATCGACTCGGCGATCGACGGGCTGCGCAAGGCGAAGGCGCGCGGCGCCAACGGCGTTGTGATCTCGAACTGGCCGTCAGGTGGCGAGAGCGTGTCGACCGCCGACGATCCGTTCTGGGCCGCGGCCGTCGACGAGGGCATGCCCGTCACCGTGCACATCAACATCATCAGCCGCGACCAGCGCATGCGGCAGCGGCAGGCGGCCGCCAAGGCCGGCAACAAGATGTACGGCGGCAAGGGCGAGGCGACGAAGGCGAAGGCGGTCGGCAGCCTCAGCCACGTCTTCTCGATGTCGGCGGGGAACATCTCACAGATGATCTTCACCGGCGTCTTCGACCGGTTCCCCGAGCTGCACGTGTCGTGGATCGAGATCGGCGTGGGCTGGTTGCCGCACTTCATCGAGATGCTCGACGACAAGTTCTGGCGCAACCGCTCGTGGGGCGAGCTCCCGATCGGTGAGCCGCCGTCGTTCTACTGGCGGCGCAACAACAGCGCGACGTTCATCACGGACCGGTCAGGTATCGAGCTGCGTGAGCGCGTGGGCGTCGACACGATCATGTGGTCGAGCGACTACCCGCACCACGGCAACGACTGGCCGTACTCGCGCAAGGTCATCGAGGACACGATGGGCAACATCCCCGCCGACGAGCGCGACCGGATGATCGGCGGGAACGCGGTCCGCATCTTCAACCTCGACGACTAAGCGCGCACCCAGCGGGGCAGCGTCACGTCCTCGACCTGGTGGAAGACCACACGCACGGGCTCGCCGATCTGGATCGTGATCGGGTCGATCTCGTTGATCGACCCGTCGGAGCCGGTGACGAGGTTGCCGACAAAACGCAGCGTCGGGTCCTCCTCGAGGGCAACGACGATCGCGTTGTAGGGCGCGAGCTCCTGGTACGCGGGCAGGAGCGGCGGGTGCGGGACGATGAACGACCAGATCGTCCCTCGTCCCGAGGTCGGGTCCCAGCGGAACTCGAGGGAGCGGCACCGCGGGCACATCGGCCGCGGCGGCATCCGTCGGAGCCCGCAGCTCTTGCACGTCTGCACGAGGAGCTCACCCCGCGCGCAGCCGGCCCAGAACTCGGCGGCGTCGGGGTCTTCGACGTCGGGGAGCAGGAACTCGGCCTCCACTGCGTCTACCTCCGGAGCAGGAGCGCGCTGGTCGGCACGCCCTCGCCGCTCGTGACCAGACACGTTTCCGCCCCGTCGACCTGGCTCGTCGACGTGCCGCGCATCTGGCGCACGCCCTCGAGCACGAGGTTGAAGCCGTGCACGTACGCCTCCGACATGCCCCCGCCTGATGTGTTCGTCGGCAGCCGGCCGTCGGGCCACTCGAGCGCGCCGTCGTCGGTGAACGCCGCGCCTTCGCCACGCTCGCAGAACCCGTAGCCCTCGAGCGAGAGCGGGATGAGCGGGCTGAACGCGTCGTAGATCTGCGCGACGGGCACGTCCTGCGGCTTGACGTCGGCCTGGGCCCACAGGCGGGCGGCGCACGCGTACGACGGGCCGATCAGCGGGTCGTCGTTGAAGTAGTTCGTCATCACCTGGTGCTGCTGGGGGATGCTCTGCGCGAACGAATGGACGTATGCGGGCGGCTGCGGAAGATCCTTGGCGCGGTCGGCCGAGACGATCACCACCGCGAGCGCGCCGTCAGTCTCCAGGCAGTTGTCGAACAGGCACAGCGGTTCGGAGATCCACCGGGCATCCATGTACTGCTCTCGGGAGAGCGGCTTGTTGTGCATCGTCGCCGCCGGGTTGCGGTTGGCGTGCTTGCGGAATGCCACTGCGACGTTCGCGAGGTGCTCGCGGGTCGCACCGAACTGATGCATGTACCGGCGCGTGAGCATCGCGATCTCATCAACGGGGCGGATGACGCCGAACGGACGGCTCCATTGCCAGTGGCCGCTGATCCGCCTGCTCACCTGCGCCCACGGGCGGCTGCCTTTGGCGGCGCGCTTGCGGGCCCGCCACGCCACGGCCACGTTGCACTGGCCGGTCGCGACCGCCATCGCCGCGTGGCCCACGACGCCGCAGCCCGCGCCGCCGCCGTAGCCGACCTCGGAGAAGAACGTGATGTCACCGAGGCCGACGTTGCGGGCGACGTCGACCTCGCGGCCCTCCTCCATCGAGAACATCGCGAGCCCGTCGACCTCGGCGGGCTGCACGGCGGCGTCGTCGAGCGCGGCCGAGATCGCCTGGCACGCGAGCGAGAGCTCGGAGTCCGGTAGGCCCTTGGCGAACGACGTCTGCCCGATGCCGACGATGGCGGTCCGGTCGGCGAGCGGCCCAGCCACGACTACTTCGCTCCCTCGGCGGAGCTCGTCCGCACGGTTACCAGCCCTTGAACTCGGGCGGACGCCGCTCGACGAAGCTCGCCATACCTTCGCTCGCGTCCTCGGTCGAGGACACGAGCTCCTGCGCGTACGCCTCGTCCCAGAACGAGCCAGCGCGGTCGGTCTCGAGCGACCGGTTCGTGAGCCACTTCGTGAAGCCGATCGCCCGCGTCGGCGCCTTGGCGAGCCGTCCCGCCCACTCCTCGAGCGTCTTGTCGAGGTCGGCCCGGGGCACGACCTTGTTCACGATGCCGATGTGCTCGGCCTCGGCGGCGGGGATGTCGTCACCGAAGAAGAACAGCTCCTTCGCCTTCTGCGGCCCGACCAAGCGCGTCAGCAGGTACGCCCCGCCGGCGTCGGGCGCGATGCCGCGGCGGATGAACACCGAGATGAAGCGTGCCTCCTCGGCCATGATCACCAGGTCGCAAGCGAGCGCGAGGTGCATGCCGCCCCCCGCTGCCGTCGCGTTCACGCCCGCGATGACGGGCTTCTCGCAGTCCTGGATCGACGCGATCAGGCGCTGCCATCCGTTGCGGATGATGCGCGCACCGTCGCCGATGATCCGTTCGGGCGCGCCCGGCGGCTTCGGGGGGAGCGGGGTGCGGCCCGAGCGGATGTCGGCGCCGGTGCAGAAGCCCTTCTCGCCGTTGCCGGTGAGGACCACCGCCCGAATGGCGGCGTCGCCGGACGCGTCGCCGAGCCAGTCGACGATCTCGTTGCGCATCGCGACGGTCATGGCGTTGCCGGCGTCGGGTCGGTTCAGCGTGATCCACAACACGCCGTCCTCCAGCCGGCGTTGGACGTCTTCGATCGTCTCGTTCATGTCCGCACCACCAGGGCATCGAGGGCGACCGCCCCGCGCGGCCGCACGACCAACGGGTTGATGTCGAGCTCGCGCACGTCGCCGGCGAGGTCCATCGCCAGCCGCTGCACGTTCATGATGACATCGACGAGCGCGCCCACATCGGCCGGTTTCTGGCCGCGCGCGCCTTCGAGCAACGGGAAGCCCCGGAGCTCGCACACCATGCGGTGGGCCTCTTCACGGCTGAACGGCGGAACCCGGAACGTGACGTCGCGCAGCACCTCGATGAACACCCCGCCCAGCCCGACCATCACCACCGGGCCGAACAGCGGGTCGTGCGAGACACCGACCACGGTCTCGACCCCGCCGCTCACCGTCTCGCACACCAGCACACCGTCGACCCGCGCTCGCTTCCCACCCGCGCGCTGGGCCCGGACCATGAGCTCGTCGTACACCGTGCGGACCTCGCGCGCCGAGCTGACCCCGACCCGCACCAGGCCGAGGTCGCTCTTGTGCGTCAGGGCGGGCGACGACACCTTCATCACGACCGGGTAGCCGATCGTCTTCGCCGCTTGCACCGCCTGGGTGCCGCTGTCGCAGAGGACGTCGCGACTCGGCCGCACGCCGTACGCATTGAGGACCTGCTTCGACGTGTGCTCCGAGAGCGCGGCACCGGGCGCGGCACTGGCGAGGATCCGACGCACCTTCGCCGCCGCGGGCAGTGCCTCGGTGGGGGCGTCCGCGAACGGTGACCGGTAGCGCGCCGTGAAGTCCCAGTAGTCGAGGTAGGCCTTCACCGCCTTCACGCAGTTCCCGAAGCTCCGGAACACGGGCAGGCCGCCGTCGAGCAGCCGGAAGTAGTAGGTGTCGTCGGTGCCGGGCGGCGCGCCCCAGATGACGAAGATCGGCTTGTCGGTCGTCGCCGCAACGTCGACGAGGTCGCGGGTGAACGGCTCGCTGAACATCTCCACCGCGCCGGTGATGGGGACGAGCAGCACGTCGACACGGGGATCGGCGAGGACGAGGTCGAGGATCTTGCGGCCGCGGGCATCGGCGACGGGCGGGCCGCCGCAGTCGACGGGGTTCGACACCCGGAGATACTCAGGGATCAAGCCGTCGTGCAGCGCCCGCTGCGTCTCCTTGGTGAGCGACGGGATCCGCAGCCCGGCGGCGGCGATCATGTCGGCCATGTGCGCGCCGGTGCCGCCCGAGATCGCGTAGACCCCGACGCCGTCCCCGCGTGGTCGCTTCGTGCGTGCGAACGCAGCCGCGGTGTCGAGCAGGTCGTCGAGGGCGTCGGCGCGTGTGATGCCGAACTGACGGAACACCGCCGAGGTCACGGCGTCGGAGCCGGTGAGGTGGCCGGTGTGGGCCATGGCCATTGCCTCGCCTTCGTCCGTCCGCCCGACCTTCACGACGACCATCGGCTTGTCCAGCTTTGCGGCGTGGTCGGCGGCGAGCATGAGGGTCCGCCCGTCCTTGAACCCCTCGATGTAGGCGGCGATCACACCGACGTCCGGTTGATCGGCGAAGTAGCGCGCGAAATCGGCGAACTCGAGGTCGACCTCGTTGCCGGTCGGCGCCCAGTGGGTCAGCCGGATACCGATCTCCTGGCCCTGGAACACGGGCCGGCCCTGGTGGCCGCTCTGCGTGATCAGCGCGATCGACGGTCCGGCGAGGTCGTCGCGGAAGTCCTCGAACGCGTTGAGATTGGTGTTGGGCCCGAGCAGCCGCACGTCGCCGTCCCGCACGAGCTCGTCGAGGCGAGCCTGGAGGCGCTGGCCGTCCTTGCCCGCCTCGGCGAAGCCGGCGGCGAAGATCACGGCGAACGCTGCCTTCCGCTGCAGGACCTCCTCGAAGGTGTCGACCGCCTTGCCGGTCAGGATGACGGCGAGGTCGATGTCGCCGGGCACGTCGAAGATCGAGGCGTAGCACCGCGCGCCGAAGACCGTCTCGTAGCTCGGGTGCACCGGGTAGAACGCTGCACCGTGCTTGTCCGCCCAGCCCTTGATCTTCCGCGTCATCGCGGTGTTGGGCTTGCGCGACGCCTCCGACGCGCCGATGACAGCGACGGTCCGTGGCCGGAGGAACGTGTCCAGGTCGACGTCACGCAGCGCGAGGGCGCGGCCACTTACGTCGACGCGTTGAGAAGCCGGCAAACCTGCTCCGATTCCCGGGACGGAACGCCAAGTATGACGTGGGAGTCAGGTTTCCTGCTACTTCCCGCGTCCCGGTAGCGTGCCCGCTCCGTGAGCAGGATGCGCGCGATCGCGATCGTCGGCGCCTCACTGGCGGGACTGCGCGCCGCCGAGACGCTGCGCCACGAGGGCTACGACGGCCGGCTCACGCTCGTCGGGAGCGAGTACCACCTCCCGTACGACCGGCCGCCGCTGTCGAAGGAGCTGCTCGCGGGAGAGTGGGAACCCGAGCAGACCGCGCTGCGCAAGCAGCCCTACAACGATCTCAAGCTCGACCTACGGCTCGGCCGACGCGCCACGGGCCTCGACGTTCGCGGGCGCGTCGTCGAGCTGGACGGCGACGAGCGCGTCGCGTTCGACGGGCTGGTCATCGCCACCGGCGCTCGCCCACGCACGTTGCCGGATACGCCGCCGCTCGACGGCATCTTCCTGCTTCGCACCCTCGACGACTGCCTCGAGATCCGCGCCCGCCTCGAAACGCGACCGCGCGTGGTCGTGATCGGCGCCGGGTTCATCGGGTCGGAAGTCGCGGCGACGTGCCGGAAGCGTGGCCTCGACGTCACCGTGCTCGAGATGCTCCCGGTGCCGATGGCTCGGGGCGTCGGTCCCGTCATCGGCGACGTGTGCGGGCAGCTCCACCGCGACCACGACGTCGACCTGCGCTGCGGCGTCGAGGTCGCCGGCTTCGCGGGGGACCGGCGCGTCGAGCAGGTGCTCCTGGCCGACGGGAGCGCGGCGGACGCCGACCTCGTCGTGGTCGGCGTCGGCGTCACCCCCGAGACCCGCTGGCT